>NZ_JBXAFB010000006.1:0-145527 GCF_058792595.1 Cytobacillus sp. MT66 | reverse complement strand
ATACCTCTTCAATTCGGGCACTAGTTGCACAAACTAGTGACGCAAATCCACGATACCTCTTCAATTCGGGCACTAGTTGCACAAACTAGTGACGCAAATCCACGATACCTCTTCAATTCGGGCACTAGTTGCACAAACTAGTGACGCAAATCCACGATGCCTCTTCAATTTGGGCACTAGTTGCGCAAACTAATGACGCAAATCCACGATGCCTCTTCAATTTGGGCACTAGTTGCGCAAACTAGTGACGCAAATCCACGATGCCTCTTCAATTTGGTTACTAGTTACCCAAACTAAAGCATTAGCACCAAAACAGGCACCAGTTATCATACCGCGCCAAATCCTTCAAAGCTAAAAAGCCTTTTAGTCATGATCGGCATCTTCAATTACGTCGGCCAGCCGGCTGTTGAATTGCTCGGCGGCGTTGACGCCCATTCTTTTTAGACGATAGTTCATCGCGGCCACCTCGATAATGACAGCAAGGTTTCGTCCAGGACGGACAGGGATGGTCAGCTTCGTTAGCTCCACATCAATAATTTTCACTTTTTCCTCATCAAGCCCCAGTCTATCATATTGTTTTTCCTGATCCCAAAGCTCAAGATCCATAACAATAGATATTCTTTTATGAGGTCGAACCGCGCCCGCGCCAAACAAGGTCATGACGTTAATGATGCCTAGGCCGCGAATCTCCAATAAATGCTCAATCAATTCAGGGGAAGTACCGATAAGGGTCCCTTCATCCACCTGTCTGATTTCCACACAGTCATCCGCAACCAGGCGATGGCCGCGCTTAACAAGTTCTAACGCTGTTTCACTTTTACCGACACCGCTTTTACCCGTAATCAGTACGCCAATGCCGTATACATCAACTAGTACGCCATGTACAGCTGTGGACGGTGCAAGCTTGCTCTCAAGATAATTGGTTAACAAACCAGAGAAGCGAGTAGTCTTCAGATTTGTTCTTAAAACAGGAACAGCCTCCCGCTCGGAAACCTCAATTAATTCCTCTGGCACCTCTAGCCCTCTGGAGATAATAATCGCAGGGGTGATATCCGTGCACAAACGCTCAAATCGGTATTCCCTTTCATTGGAATTTAATCTTTCCGTAAAAGTAAGCTCGGTTTTACCAATTAATTGAATTCGCTCAGCCGGATAAAAATCAAAATATCCCGACACTTCAATTCCAGGCCTGGAGATATCGCTTGTTGAAATCGGGCGGTTAATTCCCTCTTCACCGCTAATCAGCTCCAGCCCGAATTTTTCAAGGATATCCTTTGTACGAACTTTAACCACTTCATTCTCCTCCTCATGCGGGATACGAATTTCTCAATTTCCTTTTATTTTAGCATTTTTTAATAAATATCCAAATGTAAATGGATAGCACAGATTGGAAAAATACTTTTATAGACAGCATTCTGTAAAAATCCTTATAATAAGGTTGTGGTATCCAGAACTGGTAATGAGATGTAAATCAAACACACAGCGTATAATAATTATAGAATCGTAATTTTATAAAATGAGAAAATCACAAGCAGGGGGAATCTAATGAAAATAATTAGAACAGCCAATTATGAGGAATTGAGCAAGCAGGCAGCAAAAATGATTATCACTCGGATTAAAAATAACCCTAATATAATTCTTGGCTTAGCGACAGGGAGCACACCTATCGGCACCTATCAGCTGCTGATTGATGACCACTTAAAGAATGGGACATCCTATGAAAATATCACAACTGTAAATCTAGACGAATATGCCGGTTTAAATCCTGCTGATCCAAACAGCTACCATTTCTTCATGCAGGACAAACTTTTCAAACATATCAATATCCCTGCATCCCATACCCACCTTCCTGAAGGAACGGCGGAAAATCTGTTGGAAGAATGCAGACAATATGAGGAACTAATCAAGAAAAAAGGCGGAATTGATCTTCAATTGCTAGGCATTGGCGGAAACGGCCATATTGGATTTAATGAACCAGGAACCTCATTTGACAGCCGGACTCATGTAGTTATCCTGGATGAACAAACACGTCAGGCAAATGCAAGATTTTTCAGATCCATAGAGGAAGTTCCAACGCACGCGCTCACAATGGGCATTGCCACCATTATGGAAAGTAAGGAAATTCTCCTGCTTGCTTCAGGGAAGTCAAAAGCAGAGGCAGTAAAACAGCTCATCCATGGAGATATCACAGAAGAACTGCCTGCATCCATTCTTAAAAATCATAAAAGCTTCACGCTGATTGCGGATGAAGAAGCTTTATCCTTAAGCTAAAAAAAGAGGCTGACACATAAAGCCGTTTTTTAACGTCTTTTGTATCAGCCTCTTGCTTTGCTTTTAATAACTATTGAATTTTTTCAATCTTAAAGCCTTTCTTTTCGAGCAGGTTAATGATGCTCATGTCACCAAAGTAGTGTCCTGCCCCTACGACAACAAAATAAGTTTCTTTTGTATTTCCTGTCAGGTATTTTGCAATCTTATCCGCCATGCCAATATTTCTATTATCCAGCAGTTCAGTCATATATTCTTTGTATTCTGGACTATTGTCTGGAACGTCGAATAGCAATTTTGCAATGGCGTCATCATCGCTAGTTTGCCAAGCCTTGATCATGGCTGCCAATTGACCGTCAGCGCTTTCTGATTTTAGCGTTTCCTCAAGCAGCTTTAACTGTACCGCTTCAGAGAAGCTATCCATCATATTGATTTGGAACTCTGCTCCCTCAAGCTCAATAATCTTCTTGTTTCCTGCCTTTGATAATAAATAATAGTCAATTCCTAATTCAGCTTTGTACTCAGGGCTAATTGATTTGATATTTTCAAGCAGCATTTGTAAATACCAAGGTTCGAATTGCTTAATCTGGTTAAAGTCCACACCGTAACTAGCAAAAGCTTCTTTTAATTTTGCAAGAATCTCCTCTGAAACGTGATCTTCAATAGATGAACCATCTGCATAGATTGCTTTTTCAGCGACTAGCTGCTGGAATGCAAGTACATTCATATTCACAATATCAGCTTCAACAACTAAATTCTTTGATTGATCAAACGCCTTCTGGATTTTTGAATTTAAAGGATAGAATTCTTCAATGCCTAAATGAATGGAACCTAGCATATAAACGGTGTTGCCATTTTTCTCCGCTTTCCAGAAAAATCCGCCTTCATTCTCTTTAACAGCCTGTCCCTTGTCACAGCCATTTTCCTTAACTAAAGCGAGCTTTCGCTTGGAAGGCGTCTCATATTTTATTAAACTATCCTTTTTTACATAGTATCCGCCGCCAACACCATAAACATCACCGCTGGCATGGTTTTTAAAAGTATAGACCCTATACTCGCCCTTTACAGGCAATGTTTTATGTACCTCTAGCTTGTTCTCTTTTAATGCGTAAAGTTTTGTTTCTTTTAGCACGGTCACCTTACCTAGCTGCCCGCTCTTAAGCTCAGTTTTCCCCCACATCACTTTCTTTGGAACACAATCTTTAGCGTTTTCCGATGCCGCAGATGCCGAGTTAGCTGAAACAGATGAAACCAGCAGCAAGGCAGCTAGGAATAGTCCTGTAAAACTCTTAAAAATCTTTTTCAACATCTCTTCCCCTCTCTTATAAAAATTCCAATTGCAAGGAAAATAGTAAACTATTTACAATTACTATCGTACCTGATACTCGCTAACCTCCACAAATATAATAAGTTGCTTTTTACAAAATTGTAACAAATGACCTATATCTATATGTCGAATATATTCAGGTCAATGCATTTTTCAAACATAAAAAAACTGCAGGCAAGCCCGGTTAGGCTTTACTGCAGTCTAATTTCTGTTAAACACTGTTTTCTATTTTTCCCGCGATTCGAAAACTGCTTTTTGAATAATGATGTTTGCCAACGACATAACAATAGCCATTAGAAGTGCCGTTCCGAAGCTTGCAATCTCAAAGGAGGACCCCATAATTTTGTCTGTCAGCACCAATGTAATCGCATTAATGACAAATAGGAAAAGACCTAAGGAAAATATAGTTACTGGCAGTGTAAAAATAATGAGAATGGGCCTCACAAAAATATTTAAAATAGATAGTATCACACTTGCTGCAACCGCTGCTCCAAAGCTTGATACATAAAAGGATTCATCTAAAAATCCGGCAATGCTTATAAACAGAACAGCATTTATTAGTATTCCAATGAACCATCTCATGACTGGTGCACCTCAATTTTAACTTAAAATGTTACTGATTTTGTTTTTCTAATATGGATGGATCCTGTCTTCGTTTCCGTTTCGAGCCTTAGCGTACCTCCAGGATGGTTTATTGACTCAAAACGAAGTACCTTTTGAATCACATCGCTCTTATCCTCAAGAATTTGAATTCCGTCAAGATTGACATGGAAGCTGCCTAAATTCGTTTTAAGATTTCCGTGAACGGCCGTCTGTGAAGGCAGTTCTAACTCAATTTTCCCAGTAACTGCTTTGGCTTCAATAAATTCACACGCCTCTTCATTTACTGTGCAGAGAATATCGCCATTAAAGGAATGGAGATCAAGCTTTTTAAAATAACCATCCATTTGAATGGCGCCATTGAGCGTTTCTGCTTCAACCTGGTCCACCTTGCTCTTTTGAATGAGAATTTGCCCGTTTCCAGTTTCCACTTCTGCAAAATGGCTATTGATGTTCTTCATAATAATTTTGCCATTAGCCGTTTTTGCTTTATAGCTTTGTGCATTGATGTTGCCGCCTTCTATCGAACCATTAAACAGTCTTATTCTAATTTTATCATACTCTGTTTGTGGGACATATATGACAGCCTCTAGCTTCATCCACTTAGACTGGGTGCCGAATCGAAGCTTTCCGCCATCTGCAGCAAATAGGACATTGCTGAGGAAGTTTGTTCTCGCTTCCTCCTGACTTTCTGCGCGATATACCTTCACTTTACATTCAATCCGCACGTCCTTTTGATTCCATGGAACCACTTCCACGTTGCCATTAGCAATGTCAATATCCATATTTGACAGCACGACATCGCTTTGCTGAAAAATATGGGTAAGTTCAACGGATTGCCCAAAGTTAAAATCAAGATCAAAGTCTTTAATTTTTTTAAAGGCCGTGTCAACAAAGTCGATAATTTTGTCCTTTGCGGATTGGAATTTATAGTTGATTGGATCTTCCTTTTTGGCTTCTTCAAACTTCACAGTTGTCGATAACTCCTGAACAAGTGATTCTTTTTTCTTCTCAGCAGTTTGACTAGTCTTTTCCAGCTCCTCCAAAAGAAATATGGCCTCGTCAACGGACAGCTTTCCATCCTCAACCATTTTTAAAATGCGCTTGCGTTCCTCTTGCATAATCGCATACCTCCTGCTGGTTTTTTCTAAAAATGTTCGCTTGTAAATACTTTTATCCCTTTAATTATATTCCATACTGTCACAATTAAAGATGTCAAAATAGTTAAAATGATACTGATTATAAATAGGACTGGGAATTCTGCATTGTTTGAGGCCTCTATAATAAATGTGACAAATGTTATACACACAGGAATGAGCACGATTAGGTGGGAAAGCAAAGCCTTCTTAGCATGTTCTTTAGCCCGTTTATCTTCAGCAACAAAGTAAACGATAAGCGGAAAAATAATTCCGGCAAAGAAAACACTCAAATAGCTTAAACCCGATAACACCTTACCTGTCTCCATCATCTTCAGCTCCTTTACCAATATTACGGTAAAAGCTAAAAAAGGTTTCATCAATTAAAAACAAAAACAGCACATTTTACATGGATACGGGAATGTACAGTCTTTCGCACTTTAAAGCACCGGGGGCCTGTCCCCCAGAGCTTTAAAGCGTTAATCCATGGGGGGCCTGTCCCCCAATGGAGCAGTGCGTTAAAGGGTTACGGCATTTACATTAATAATTTCGGACACACATGAAAAGGCAGCGCCTTGGGCGCTGCCTTCAAATTTAGTTGTTATGCATTTGTGACGCTGGCTTCTTTGTCTTCGATTTGCTGTTTCATTCGTTGGCGATCCCGCTCGAGGATTGGCTTTAGGTATTTTCCAGTATAAGATTCAGGCACTTCAGCGACTTGTTCAGGGGTACCAGTCGCAACGATAGTTCCGCCTTTGTCGCCGCCTTCTGGACCAAGGTCGATGAGATAATCGGCAGCCTTAATGACATCCAAATTATGCTCGATGACTAATACGGTGTCGCCATTTTCAACAAGACGCTGCAGAACGACCAGCAATCTTGAGATATCGTCTACATGAAGACCCGTTGTCGGCTCGTCCAATATATAGAGTGAACGGCCCGTGGATCGGCGATGAAGCTCTGAAGCTAATTTAACCCGCTGCGCTTCCCCTCCAGAAAGAGTGGTTGCCGGCTGGCCAAGCTTTACATAGCCTAATCCAACATCATATATCGTTTGCAGTTTCCGGTGAATTTTAGGAATATTTTCGAAAAACTTCACCGCATCCTCTACAGTCATATCAAGGACATCGGAAATATTCTTCCCTTTGTACTTCACTTCAAGGGTTTCCCGGTTATAGCGTTTCCCATGACAAACCTCACAAGGCACATAAACATCAGGAAGGAAGTGCATCTCGATTTTAATGATTCCGTCCCCGCGGCAGGCTTCGCAGCGGCCACCTTTAATATTAAAGCTGAATCTTCCCTTTTTATAACCGCGCACCTTTGCTTCATTTGTTGCAGCAAACACATCGCGAATATCATCAAACACACCTGTGTACGTTGCTGGGTTTGAACGGGGTGTTCTGCCAATCGGAGACTGGTCAATATCAATGACCTTATCCAGATGTTCAATCCCCTTGATTTCCTTATGCTCACCGGGCTTGGTTTTGGCACGGTTCAGCTTTTGCGCTAAGGATTTATGCAGAATTTCATTGACTAGTGTACTTTTTCCCGAGCCAGACACACCCGTAACAGACACAAACATCCCAAGTGGAATTTTCACATTAACATTCTGCAGGTTATTTTCTTTTGCGCCCTTGATTTCGAGGAATCGTCCATCACTTTTACGCCGTTCTAGCGGCAGTGTGATGAACCTTTTCCCTGACAGGTACTGTCCTGTCAATGAATCGGGGTCGGCCATGACCTCTTGCGGGGTTCCCGCAGATATCACTTCTCCACCGTGCACACCGGCACCTGGGCCGATATCTATTAGGTAATCTGCCGCAATCATCGTATCCTCATCATGCTCAACAACAATCAGCGTATTTCCGATGTCCCGCATGTTTTTCATTGTATCGATTAATTTATCATTATCCCGCTGGTGCAGACCGATCGACGGTTCATCAAGAATATAGAGCACACCAGTCAGACGGGAGCCGATCTGAGTAGCCAGGCGAATCCGCTGGGCCTCTCCCCCGGAAAGTGTCCCGGCAGCACGGCTTAATGTTAAATAATCAAGGCCAACGTTTACCAGGAATCCTAATCGCTCTTTAATCTCTCTAAAAATTAAATTAGCAATTTGCATTTCTTTTTCGGTCAGGGATAGCCCTTCAAAAAATTGATAAGCTTCCTCAATGGATAGCTCGGTTACCTTTCCGATATGCTGCCCATCAATAAGAACAGCGAGCGTTTCTTTTTTCAAACGATAACCCTTACAGGTAGGACAAGGCTGCTGGGCCATATACTTTTCCATTTGTTCACGAATGTAGTCGGAACTGGTTTCTTTAAAACGGCGTTCCACATTTCTTAAAACGCCCTCAAATTGAATAAAGCCCTCTCTTACCTGCCCAAAATCATTTTCATAATGGAAAAAGATCTCCTCACCATTCGATCCATTTAACACTTTTTCCATTAAATGCTCCGGAATATCCCTGACAGGGATGTCCATGTCAATGCCATAATGATGACAAACCGCCTCAAGCAGCTGCGGGTAATATTGCGAGCTCGTTGGCTCCCATGGGGCAATCGCATGCTGCTTTAAGGATAGATCGGGATTCGGTATCACCAGATCCACATCAACTTCAAGCTTCGATCCCAGCCCATCACAATCCGGACAGGCACCGAAAGGGCTGTTAAAAGAAAACATGCGCGGTTCAAGCTCACCAATGGAAAAACCGCAGTGTGGACAAGCATGATTTTCGCTAAAAAGAAGTTCTTCCTGCCCCATGATATCAACTAGCACTTTTCCGTTTCCGAGCTGCAGTGCTGATTCTAAAGAATCGCTCAAGCGAGCAGATATTCCATCTTTAACGACAATACGGTCAATAACAACCTCAATCGAATGCTTCTTATTTTTATCAAGCTCAATGTCTTCTCCAAGATCGAACATCTCGCCATCAATGCGGACACGGACATAGCCTTCTTTTTTGATTCCCTCAAGAACTTTGACATGCATACCCTTTTTCCCTGAAACTAGCGGAGCAAGCACCTGAATTTTTGTCCGCTCAGGAAATTCCATAATGCGGTCCACCATCTGCTCAATCGTTTGCGAAGAAATCTCGATATGATGATTTGGACAAGTAGGATGCCCGACTCTTGCATACAGCAAACGCAGATAGTCATAAATCTCCGTCACAGTTCCAACCGTTGAACGAGGGTTGCGGCTCGTGGTCTTTTGGTCAATCGAAATGGCCGGGGACAGGCCCTCAATGGAATCGACATCCGGCTTATCCATTTGACCTAAGAATTGGCGTGCATACGCAGACAATGATTCCACATACCTGCGCTGCCCTTCCGCATATATGGTATCGAAAGCAAGCGAGGACTTTCCGGAACCAGAAAGCCCTGTCAGCACAACAAGCTTATCTCTCGGAATGGTGACATCAATATTTTTTAAATTATTCGCTCTGGCGCCTTTGATTACCAGATTTTCCATCGCCATCTATACGTCATCCTTCCGCTTTCAACTCTAGTATTAAATCACGAAGCTCGGCAGCTCTTTCAAAATTAAGCGCTTTGGCTTCTTCCTTCATCTCTTTTTCCATTGTTGCAATCAGCTTTTCGCGTTCTTTCTTATTTAGCTTGCTAAGCTTGGTTTGCGGTTTATATTCCTCCTGCCCTTGGGCAGCATGCGTTGCACGGATGACATCACGGATTGCTTTTTGAATGGTCTTCGGTGTGATGCCATGCTTTGTATTATATTCTTCTTGTATGGAACGGCGGCGCTTCGTCTCACTGATTGCTAATTCCATTGAATTTGTGATACGGTCGGCATACATGATGACATGACCATGCTCATTACGTGCCGCACGGCCAATCGTCTGGATTAGCGAGCGTTCAGAACGAAGGAACCCTTCCTTATCTGCATCAAGAATAGCCACAAGCGACACTTCAGGGATATCCAATCCTTCCCTTAAAAGGTT
The DNA here is from genome assembly GCF_058792595.1 of Cytobacillus sp. MT66. Classification (NCBI taxonomy): domain Bacteria; kingdom Bacillati; phylum Bacillota; class Bacilli; order Caryophanales; family Bacillaceae; genus Cytobacillus; species Cytobacillus sp. MT66. The sequence continues at coordinate 136,234 of NZ_JBXAFB010000006.1, read as the reverse complement.
AATTCCGACTAAAACATCATAAGTACCAAGGCGAAGCTCACGAATAATCTCAATCCGCTCAAGCGTTTTAATTTCAGAATGCAAATATTGCACCTTAATGCCGATTTCCTTTAAATAGTCGGTCAGGTCCTCGGACATTTTTTTCGTTAAAGTGGTAATAAGAACCCGTTCATTTCGCTTGACCCGCTCCTGGATTTCACCAATTAAGTCATCGATTTGCCCTTCAATTGGCCGCACATCTATCGTTGGATCGAGAAGCCCTGTCGGACGGATAATTTGCTCAATCATTTCAGGGGAATGCTCGTTTTCATATGGTCCTGGAGTAGCGGATACATAGACAATTTGATTAATATGCTTCTCAAATTCCTCAAATCGTAACGGCCTGTTATCAAGCGCCGACGGCAGACGGAACCCATGATTAATGAGAACTTCTTTTCTCGCCTTGTCGCCGTTATACATACCGCGGATCTGCGGCAATGTTACATGTGACTCGTCAATGACAATAAGGAAATCATCCGGAAAGAAGTCTAGGAGGGTGTACGGAGTTGAGCCCGCTTCCCTGAAAGTGATATGTCTGGAATAGTTCTCAATACCAGAACAAAAGCCCATTTCTCTCATCATTTCCAAATCATAGCGTGTGCGCTGTTCCAGACGCTGCGCTTCCAGGAGCTTATCATTTTCCCGCAATTCCTTAAGGGTCTCTTCTAATTCTTGCTCAATGCCCTGAATTGCAACCCTCAATTTCTCTTCGCGTGTAACGAAGTGGGTTCTTGGAAAAATGGCCACATGATCGCGGTCGCCAAGAATCTCGCCGGTTAAGGAGTCAACCTCGCGAATGCGGTCAATCTCATCACCGAAAAATTCCACACGGATGCATTTTTCATCCTTAGATGCTTGGATAATCTCAACAACATCGCCGCGCACCCGGAAGGTACCGCGCTGAAACTCAATATCATTGCGTTCAAACTGAATATCAACCAATTTGCGCAGCAGCTGATTTCTTTCTATTTCCATTCCTGTACGTAATGACAGAACATTTTCCTTATATTCCTCCGGAGAACCCAAGCCAAAGATACAGGAGACACTGGCAATAATAATGACATCTCTCCGTTCAAATAATGAAGAAGTCGCAGAGTGGCGGAGCTTATCAATCTCATCATTAATGCTGGCATCTTTTTCAATAAATGTATCTGTTTGCGGAACATAAGCTTCCGGCTGATAGTAATCGTAGTAACTGACAAAATACTCAACGGCATTGTCAGGGAAAAACTCCTTAAATTCACTGTAAAGCTGGCCGGCCAGTGTTTTATTATGGGCAATGATCAGCGTCGGGCGATTGACCTCTTTGATGACATTTGAAATCGTAAAGGTTTTCCCTGTACCTGTCGCCCCTAATAGCGTTTGATGTTTCTTGCCTTCACTAAGCCCTTCAACAAGCTTTCGAATGGCCCAAGGCTGATCCCCTTGAGGCGAATATTTTGACACTAGTTTAAACTGGTCCTTCATCAAAAAGCCCCCGTTCCATTTACTCTATCGTTCAAATCAGCTTATGAATGCAAAAACAGGACCGATGTATACTGATTTGTTTCCATTAGATTCTATAAAAACATTCTACCACAAACAAAGAAAAACAAACCACTAATATGCGAACGAATATTCGTCTCAAAGGCCGGTCTTGCCCTATCGCTTTACCGCACCACCTCATCGGGGGTCAGGCCCCCATTGCTTTAACGCTTCACTCCATCGGGGGGCAGGCCCCCAATGCTTTAACGCTTCACTCCATCGGGGGTCAGGCCCCCACCGCTTTAACGCATCACTCCATCGGGGGGCAGGCCCCCAATGCTTTAACGCAAAAAAGCCTGCTAATAATTCTATCAGCAGGTTTTTTCTTGATTACTCTTGGCTGTTTTGTTTTTGATAGTATAAATCGATAGCCATGGTTATGTTAATTTTGGCCAGGCGTGCGGCTTCTGCTTTGTCTTTCTTTTCGAATGCCTTCAGGATGGCCTCATGCTCATCACTAGATTTTGAGGTCAAAATGATGGAGTTATGAAAGTAAAGACGAAAGACGTGTGACTGAAGGGTTGAAACTGTGCTGGCAATATAGGAATTATCTGCAATCTCGACAATTTTCCGATGGAACGCCTCATCGAGCTTTAAACCCTTAAAGGAATTACCTGTCTTTACCGCATGAGCAAATTCCTGGTTCAGTTCGCGGAGCGAGTCAATCGTTTCCTGATCGATTTTTTCTGCAGCAATCTCTGTTGCCAAAGCCTGAAGCGCCCCGAGCGGCGGAAGAATTTCACAAACATCCTCTTCCTTAACAGATGTAACCAGTGTCCCAACACCAGGAAACATCTCGACAAATCCCTGAAAGCTCAGCATCTGCAGTGCTTCGCGAATTGGCGTCCGGCTTACACCTAACGCCTGGGCCAGATCGGCATCATTCAATTTTTCTTTGGGATGCAAAGTCCCGTCAATAATCCATTCTAATATTTGAGAATATGCCCGATTCTTTGCTGTCGTTCGTGTAGGAGCAGAAAAGTTGTTAGGTATCGGCATCATATCTCCCCCTCGCTTCTTATGATAACAGTTACATGTACTATAACTAATTAGGGCTGATACTCGTTCAAATACTGTTTTTATTATATTGAACTAATTGTAAAAATACAATATTTTGGATATCTGATGACAACACAACGTTAATAGAATAACAAATTAATATTTTTATATAATTTTATTTTCAGAAATATATTGCATACCTATTATTCATATGGTATATTTCGACTATAAGGTAATCAAGATTCTTTTTCTATTAATTGAATCTAAATAATACTAGGGACACTAAATAACTTTTTACGGATAGCTAACTTGTAACCAGAATAGTAAGAACATTATAACAATTTAGCCAAAAAGTTATTTAAATATAAAACAAATAGGAGGAAACATTATGTCTGGCAAAGGATCATCTACTTTCATCTTAGCGGTCGGCTTTATGCTATTCGCATTATTCTTTGGAGCAGGAAACCTGATTTTCCCAGTGCTTCTTGGGCAAATGGCAGGCGAGCATGTATGGGCAGCAAATGCAGGATTTGTCGTAACAGGGGTCGGACTTCCGCTATTAAGTATTTTAGCATTTGCATTCTCTGGCAAAAGTGACCTGCAAGCACTAGCAAGCCGCGTTAATCCAGTTTTCGGAGTAATCTTTACAGTTGCACTTTATTTATCAATCGGAGCCGCTTTTGCGATTCCTAGAACTGGCACCGTTTCTTTTGAAATAGGAATTAAGCCGTTCTTAGGTGATGGAAGCACGACTTTACCATTAATTATTTTTTCCATTATCTTTTTCGGGGTTACCTTATTTTTCTCTCTAAAATCTTCAAAGCTTGTTGATGTCGTCGGAAAAGTTTTAACGCCATTATTACTAATCTTTATCGCTATTCTTATCGTAACTGTTTTTGCAAACCCTATCGGTGACATTCAAGCACCAGCAGAAGCTTATCAGTCTAATGCATTCTTTAAAGGATTCCAAGAGGGTTATTTAACAATGGATGCTCTTGCAGCCTTTGTATTCGGAATTATCATTGTTAATACAATGAAGACCCGCGGAGCAAAAACAAAGAAAGAAATCATGATATCCACTGCAAAAGCAGCATTAATCGCTGCTGCTCTGCTAGCAATTATCTATTCTTCCCTTGCATATCTTGGTGCAACAAGTGTTGCAGGTGTCGGCCTTTTAGATAACGGCGGTGCTGTATTAGCAGCAGTTTCTGAATATTATTTTGGATCTTTCGGAAATGTGATTTTAGCTGTTATCGTTATTGCAGCATGTTTAACAACAAGCATCGGCCTAGTAACTGCTAATGCAGCCTATTTCAGCCAGTTAGTTCCAAGCATTTCATATACAAAATGGGCAGTTATTTTCACCATCATCAGTGCAGCTCTTGCAAACTTTGGCTTAACAACATTAATTTCAATCTCTGTTCCAGTGTTAGTAGCGCTTTATCCAATAGCTATTGTTTTAATGGCTTTAACATTCCTAAATCCTCTATTCAAAGGGAGAAAAGAAGTATACCAAGGAGCAATTGGATTAACAGTTATTATCAGCATTGTTGACGGACTAAACGCTGCTGGAATTCCAATCCAAGCGGTAAACGACCTATTTACAGCGATTCTTCCAGGGTTCTCAGTGGGTGTCGGCTTCGCCGTTCCTGCTATCATCGGAGGAATTATCGGATATGTCATCAGCTTAGGCAAAAAAGAAAGCATCCAAGCAGCTGATAAAGCAGCTTAAGAAATATAAAAAGCGTTCCTTCAATCAAGAGAAGGAACGCTTTTTTCATGTGCTAATTATTTAGATTAGGGCCACTTTCATCAGAATTTTTCCGCGCACGCTCTTTCATTCGGTTCGAATACCAAAACCCAGCTGTCAATGAAAACGCATCTACAACAATTAGCCATAATGAATCTGTATACCCTTTATAAACGGAAGCTGCAATTAAAGCTACTGTCAAAACAAGTGCGATTACTTGGTTATAAGCCACTCTTGTAAACAGCACAACCAGTAAACCTGGCAAAAACAGTGCTGATAAAAACTTCAATAACAATGATTACACCTTCTTTATTTTTTTGCCTAACACAAGGATAGCGATAAACCATTGATTACACAATATTTTTCACAAATAAATCCCGCTCCAGAGATGCAAACTAATTCTATAACAAGTTCTAATGGAGGCTGAATATATGGCTAGAAGAAAACGGCGCCCGCTGGTTCCAGAATCAAGAGGAGCACTTGATCAATTCAAAAATCAAGTCATGGCGAATAAAGGATATCAGACAGATGCCGAGAATCCTGACAGCGTAAAGTTTGAAGTCGCTGAAGAGGTTGGCGTACCGCTAAAAGAGGGCTACAATGGCCAGCTAACCTCTAAACAGGCCGGAAAGGTCGGCGGACAAATTGGCGGCAGCATGGTTAAAGAGATGATTCGCATGGCACAGGAACGTTTGAAAAAATAAAGGGAGACGGCTTGGCCGTCTCCCCTTTCTCCTTATGCTGGATAAAAAATTATCTTACAGTGAATAAAGCTTTTGACCAAAGAACTACTTGATCTAGCATTTGATTAACTGAATCCTCTTGCACTTCCTTTGGTTTAAAGTCAGTGCCGTTTTCGAAATCTGTGAATAGTGATAGTGCTGGATGAACACGAACATCAGCAACTAATAATTCTCCTAGGATGCCGCGTAGGTGTTCCGCTGCACGGGCACCGCCAACCGAACCGTAAGATACGATTCCGGCTGCCTTGTTGTTCCACTCTTCACGAAGGTAGTCTAAGGCATTCTTAAGTGCTCCTGTAATCGAGTGATTGTACTCTTGAACAATAAATACAAATCCATCTTGGGCTGCAATTGCTTCTGACCATGCCGCTGCACCTGATGCATCTCCACCTGCTTCACCTAATAGTGGCAGTTTGTAATCTGCAATATCAATGATTGTATAGTTAGCGTCACCGCGTTTGTCAGCTATCTCTTTTACCCACTCACCTACTTGCGGACTTACGCGCCCTTCACGGGTAGAACCTAAAATAATACCGATGTTTAATTTAGTCATTGTTTCTTCCTCCTCATGTTTTGCTCCAAATAGTTTAGTTAAAAATCCCATCAACTGAATTCACTTCCCTGAAATATTTTTTGGTAATATATTCAATTCAAATATCTCGAATTAAAGATTTATACCCAAAAAAATTAAATGCTTTTAGCTCTGCATCCAACACGTTTGACCAAGGCAATGGTCTGCTTAAGCTCCTCAGTACTTAAATCATCAAAAACTTCACTAATTTTCAATACATGCTGCGGGAAAATATTATCCATTAATTTTTTTCCCTCCTCTGTTAACACGGCATGTATAACACGCCGGTCTTCCGGACAGCCTTGACGCCTGACATAGTTTTTTTGCTCTAACTTATCAATGACATAAGTGATACTGCTGCTTGAAATTAGAACCATCTTCCCAATCATTTGAATAGGCTGATGACCTTTATGATACAACAGCTCTAAAACGGAGAATTCCGTAGAATTTAACCCATAATTGGCTGCATCTTTTCGAATGACTTCTTGAATGGCTTGGGAGGCACGGAGCATTACTGTTACGGCCTTCAACTCATCACTAGCCAGTTCCATTCATATCACTCCTTATCAAGAGGAGGATGATGCCGAAGTCAGCATCACCCTCGACTTCCTAACCTGCCTTATGCTGCTGGGTTTACTTCTAATTCAACTTTGATTTTGATATCTTTTCCTACAAGTACGCCGCCTGTTTCTAGTGCTGCGTTCCAAGTAAGACCAAATTCCTCACGGTTGATTTTTGCTTCTGCTTCGAAACCGTAAACTTCAACACCCCATGGGTTTGTTCCTTTACCGCCGAATTCAACATCAAATGTTACTGGTTTTGTTACCCCTTTAATTGTTAAGTCACCAGTTACTTTGTAGTCATCGCCATCTTTTATAATGCTTGTTGATTTAAAATCAATGGATGGGTTGTTTTCTACATCAAAGAAGTCTGCTGATCTTAAGTGATTATCGCGATCTTCACTGCGTGTGTTAATGCTTGCTACATCAAATTTGAATGCGATTGTAGCTGTTGTTAAATCTGTTAGATCTTCTGCTTCAACATCTGCAGTATAAGATTCAAATTGACCTTTTACTTTTGATACCATCATGTGTTTTACTTCAAAGCCTACTGCTGAGTGAGATTGATCTACTGTCCATTTTGCCATTTTCATTTCCCCCATATTCGTTATTATTATTTTCATCTCGAATTCGAGATATATTCTCAAAAAAAATGATAAGAGTGTTTCGATGTTTATTTCGAAATCAATTATCTCTAACCCGAGATAAATTTATCACATATTCAAGATGATTGTCAACACTTCCTAAGAAACTTTTTTTGTAAACAGCTTAATACATCCTATCTCTTATAAATTTGTCTAGTATAAATTAAATGTTTTATCAAGCAGCAAGCAAAAAAGTCTTTTTCACCAAAATGACTAAAATAAAAAGGAGCACTTATCGTTTCTGATATGCTCCCCTTAATGAAATAATTATAGTTAGTTCAAAACTTCATATTCATTCTAATTACGAGAAGCACCATCATACAGTCAACTAACTTCATTTTTTGGTTCACTTTTTTTTAGGATTTTCGTTCAAAATGGAACGTAATTCTCTAATATCTTCTTCCGACAAGGAATCTTCCTGGATGAATTGAACTAGCATCGACCTTAACGCTCCACCATAAATTCGCTTAATAAAAGACTGTGTTTCGGCGCGCTGACATTCATATTGAGAATAAAGCGGAAAAAAAGTATAGACCCTTTGATCTTTATTGACACCTACTACTTTTTTATGAACGAGACGATCCAAAAGAGTGCGTACGGTTTTCGGCTTCCAATCTGTTTGCTCCTGCAAGGAGGATATAACGTCATTGGCCGTTTGTGGAGACTTTTTCCAAAGAATATTCATAACTTCCCATTCTGATTCTGATATATTGGGGATTTCCTTCGTCAACCTAACTCCCCTCCTTCTTTTGGATGACGTGATAAATGCTTCAACTTATTTTCCTGTTTCCCTCATAAATTCCTTTATCTTTCAAAATGGATAACGTGATTTCCGCAGCCTTGCTTCCATAACTATTATCTTCATTTTGTATATTTGTTGCAAAGAAATAAGTATTATCCTTGGTCTCTACATATCCAATAAACCAACCGTTTATATTTCTGCCATTAACGTTGCCAGTACCCGTTTTCCCGGAGAGCCGGGAACCGTCGTATATCTCTAAAGCAAGGGAATCCTTTACAATTTGGATATTCTTGTCTTCGAATCCAAATTGATTGGTATAAAACGCTGATAGTAATTGAACCTGTTCAACTGGAGAAACCTTCAATGAAGATTCCAGCCAATAGTTTGCCCCACCAGAAAGATCATCATTTCCATAGTCCATCTGTTTCAGATAAGCTTTGATGGTGTCTTGAGGAATTCTTTGGTCTAATTTCTGAAAATACCAGGTTACTGAATTTTTCATGGCTGTTGACAGATTTTGATCCGTATTCCAAGATTCAAAAGGATATCTCGTTCCATTCCATTTCATAGTGGAATGGTCACTTGTTATTGCATCTGACTCTAATCCAATTAATGCGCTATAAATTTTGTAAGTAGAGTTCGGGGAAACTCTCTGCGTGCTTTTATCTTTATTATAAATGCTGTATTGACCAGCTTTCATATCATATAATACAAAGCTTCCATCGTAGCCAGCAAAATAATCGCTTAAATCCTCATAAATCGTACGTTCATTATTAAAATCGTAACGCTCATTATTCGTGGCCATTGCAGAAACAAATGGAACCTGACTTACTACAAATACACCTATAACGGCAAAGATTGAAATACTCTTCAACTTCATCCACTTCGACTCCATTGTAAAGGATGAAATTTTTTCAATTCGTTTTTTCATTTGCTCCTTGGGGCCGTTAAACTGATTGACCCAAGTAAACTCTTTTGAATTTGATGCTAGATCTGCGAAATTAATAATGGCATTTCCATAATCTGCATAACAATGCTCACCTAAAGATTTTAAAACAGCCATATCACAAGCTAGTTCACGATCCGTCCTCATTATTTTAAAAGCTATCCATACAAGCGGATTAAACCAATACAAAATTTGAAAAATGATCATGAGGTAATTCGTTACTATATCTTTATATTTATAGTGATGCAGTTCATGCAGAAAAATGTACTTGATATCGTTTATAGACATTGATTCCTCAAGATGTATTGGCAGCACAACATAGGTTTTAATCAGACCGAATGTCATTGGAGATTTGGCAAGCGGTGATTCTCCAACGATTAAAGGTTTCGATATATTAAGCTGATGTTTGCATTGTTCGAATACATGTAAAATGTCTTTGTTGTTCAAGTCTGTAGTCGTCTTTTTAATTTTATTTAATCTAAACCACGCATTCAGGAATAAATAAGCCATAACGAACATTCCTGCAATCCAAATACTAGTTATTGTGACATTCAAGAAATTCAGATTAAGATGATGGACAGATACCGCAAAGTCCTGCATCCAATTAACGTTATCAAGTCTAGAAACTTCTGCGGTGCTGAGTGACGAGCCACTAGCACTATTGATTTGATTTACATTGAATAAATTAATTTTATTTTCAAAATGAATTAACTGTTCCGGTATAAATGGTAGCGTCAATGCAATTAACAATAAAAACCATAGATTGTATTGCCATTTTGCTGAAAGCTGCTCAGAAAACAATCTCCTAATAAGCAAAATAACCATTATAGTAATAGAGGATACAATAAAACTTGTGACTATATGAGTGAAGAACATACTTCCTTACCTCCATTTTCCGAAGTATTTCTATCATACTTTACATACCGCGGATTCCTTTCAAGAAATTCCAACAACACTTTTTTTGGGATTTATTCCATATTAGTAATCATCAATTTATTTTCTATTTTTCCTAATGATTTATAGTTTTATAACATTTAACTTTAACACTTCATTATCAGTTTATCAATTTATCGAATTTTGTTAAAAAGAGATAAACAAATAGCATTATTGCATGATGGACTTTATGAGCTTTTCCTGAAAGAAAGAATGATAAATTTTCTAGGTTAAAGTGATTGACTTTTTATAGACTACGATTGTAATATTGGACTACGGTTGTAGTCTAATACTGAATAAAGGGGGAAAGATTGGGGATTACGTGGCTACATCGGTGAGTCTCTATTAATGCTTAAAATAAAGATACAGCAAACAGTGAATAATTAATCAGTAAAAACAGTACACGCTTCATCATTGCCAGGTTAAAGAAGCTAGTTATATTTTGAAAGGTTAAAACTAGAAAGAGGTTATACATTTGATAAAAACATATAAATACAAATTCAACATACATCATCTTACACTACTTATGTTATTGGCCACAGTGATGATACTCTCGGCATGTGCGGAAAAAGACAGTTCGATTAACGCTCTGTCTAAAGAGGAAAATGAACTGGAACAAAGGACAAATACAGATGAAAAATTCGCCAAACTTGAGAATCAGTTTGACGCTCGGATTGGTGTCTATGCTATTGATACAGGAACGAATCAGACGATCGAATATCGGCCAGAAGAGCGATTCGCTTTTGCATCAACTTACAAAGCTTTAGCCGCATCCACCTTGCTGCAGCAGAACTCATTGGAAGAGCTTAAGGAAGTTATTACCTACACTGAGGATGATTTAGTTCCCTATTCTCCGATTACAGAGAAACACACAGATACCGGAATGACCATGTTGGAATTAAGTGAGGCAGCAGTTCGGTTCAGTGACAACACCGCGGGAAACCTCCTATTTGAGGCATTGGGAGGTCCTGAAGGATTTAACCAAGCCTTAAATCAAATAGGTGATAACGTGACCCAGGCGGTTCGCTTTGAACCAGATTTAAATGCATTTACCCCAGGAGATACTCGAGACACTAGCACACCGAAAGCTCTGGCCACCAGCCTTAAGGCTTTCGCACTCAGCGACTTACTTTCGGATGACAAACGTGAATTGTTTATCGATTGGCTAAAAGGTAATGCTACAGGAGATACACTCATTCGTGCTGGCGCACCAGAAGGATGGGTGGTCGGTGATAAGAGTGGTGCTGCAAGTTACGGAACGAGAAATGATATTGCAGTTGTTTGGCCGCCAAATGAAGAACCCATTGTTATTGCCATTATGTCCCGCCATGATACAGAGGATGCCAAATATGACGATAAACTGATTGCCGAGGCTGCCAAGGTTGTTCTTAACGTTTTAAAGTGAAGATAGGATAAATTCTTTATTTAGGACATTAAGATCCTAGGAGTCTTTAACGAACGGGCGCTTAATATCCTTGAACCATGATATTAAGCGCTCTTTTTTTCGTTTAAAGTGCTTCGCCGAAGCTTATTGCTGGAAAGAACAGTGTGGGTTGAATTATTGTGGAGACGGATAGAAAAAAGGTAGAAGGGGGAATTGGAAAATGAAAAGAAAAAGAAAAAAGGCTTCCCGAAATAAACTGCGTATTTTTACGATTCTCCTTTTAATGTTTGCTTTAATCATTGGAGTTTATTATGCAATCAAAGGAAATAATAGCGAACAGGCACCAGTTAAAGAACGCCCAATTGCAACTAAGCCATCAGATACTAACCCTTCCGGTAAAAATACAGTGGATTCGAAGAACGAGCAGAAATTAGTAGAAGAAATATTTTCTTTATCTAAGGAAGGTAAGGTTCCAAACATTCCCTTTGTCTCCGGTAAAACAGAATGGAAGGAAGTAAACAAAGAGTGGGGAAATTCAAACAATATTTCGGAAACTGCTAAAGGCAGGTATGAGGATTACGAAACTCATCGTTCTACAATCGGCTATGCCGATCAGACTGTAAATGATATACGATCATATGACTCTGAACTACTAAATATTTCTTTAAATGAAATTAAGAGAACTGGCGGTGAACCCGACGCCATTCGATATTATAAAGATTCAATATATGACCAAATGATTCTTGTCTATCATGTAACCACTGCCACTGATTTATTATGGGTTTTGCCGATAACAACAGAGCAGGAACCAAATCCTAAAGTTGACCATATCTCACTCTATACACAGGTTGAAAAAGCACCGGATCAACAAGAAAATCAAACCATTTCAGAAGTAATTTTAAAAATGAGTTTAGAAGATAAAATAGGCCAGATGATTCTTGCTGGGGTATCCGGGACTTCAATGGACGCAAATGCAAATAAGTTAATAAACCAATTTCATGTCGGAGGAATTATTTTTTACAAATATAATTTTGAAACCCCTACACAAGTCATTCAACTTGTGAATCAACTGAAAGCCGGAAATAGTTCGAGTCTACCGCTTTTACTAGGTGTTGATCAAGAGGGTGGACGTGTGACAAGATTGCCGGGTGGACTTACTAACATTCCTCGAAATAAACAGATTGGACAGATTAATAATCCAGACTTCTCTTATAAAGTCGGGACACTTTTAGGCCGCGAATTAAAAGAATTTGGTTTAAATCTCGATTTTGCCCCTGTTCTCGATATTAACAGCAATCCAAATAACCCGGTAATCGGGGATCGATCGTTTGGGGACAATGCGGAAATTGTAAGTAAACTTGGAAATCAAACGATGAGAGGGATACAATCTCAAAACGTCATCACGACAATTAAACATTTTCCTGGTCATGGAGATACATCGGTTGATTCCCATCTGAACCTTCCGATTGTAAATAAAAGCCTTAAGCAACTTAAAGAACTAGAGTTAATACCGTTTGAACGTGCGATTAATCAAGGTGCAGATGTTATGATGGTCGCCCATATCTTATTGCCTCAATTAGATAAAACGAATCCAGGGACCATGTCAAAAGCTGTCATGACGGATCTTCTTAGAAAACAACTTGGTTTTACAGGAGTAATCATAACGGACGATATGAAAATGGGAGCCATAACAGAACATTTTGATATTGGTAAAGTAGCGGTAGAATCAGTTAAAGCAGGAAGCGATATTATTTTGGTAGGGCATGACTATAATAATGTTGTAAAGATTATCTCCTCTTTAAAAGTTGCTGTTCAAAATGGGGCAATTTCCGAACAAAGATTAAATGAAAGTATAGAAAGAATTATTCAACTAAAAAGGAAATACAGCATTAACGATACGAAAGTGGAAAATCCTAACATAAACGAAATAAATTACTCAATCAATAGTCTTCTGAATAATTATTTACATTAATTATTCATATAGGTATGGGGATAATTAATAGGATTACTTCTTTCACAATCGGGCCCGTATACGGAGATTCGAAAGTTTATGAAATCACATTGCTTAAGGATTTTAAACCTTGTTCTGCCATTTAAGGCAAGATGTAATATAGGGTTCTTTTTATAGGCGCCAATATCCTTCAAGGGAGTTGGCGTTTTTTTTGGCTTCATCCTTAGATATCCCAAGTTTTATAAGGTTTTCGTATTTTGTTTTAACCTTTTTCCGCTCTTTCCATCTGCAATTTGAGGAAGTTGTTTTGATAATTTTTGATTTAATTCTTTTATCTTCTTCTGATTATTTAAATGATTACTAACACAAAGTATGCATCGTTATCCCCTTAAAAAAATAGAGAAACGACTTCGTCGCTCCTCTTTGAATTTATTTAGTATAGACTATTCTGTTTTCATTTCTTATTCTTTATCATGAAAATTTACATCTAGAGGCATTAAGTGAATTCTCACCAATCACGAAAAAATTCTCACGAATTATGAAAAATCACCATATTATACGGCTTCATGCCCCTTTTTAACTCCATCCTGAATAAAAAGAATCCCAAGCTCGTGATGGTCACCTTCAAATAAAGCCCGCTGGGCAAATCTTATTTGCCCGTTCACATCAATGACTTCAAGCTTGCAGTGCGCGCGATTAATCAATAGCGCTTCATAGAGACTCTCCTTATCATGCACCGCCATTCCATTCACCTTGGTAATTAGCTCACCCACCTGCAAAGCCATATTGTTTGCCGGTGAACCCGGAATGATGCCAAGAACCATAACCCCTTTATTTCTTTTTGAAAAATAAAACGGTCGATTCTCATCCGACATTCTTTGTCTAACGGTAATAAGCTCCCGTCCGATAATCGCCAGTGCCGTTACAGCAATCGCAGCCAGCGGATACCAGTAGCCCGCTATCGATAAGATTCCGGTCAGAGTCCCTAAAGCGATAACCCGTTTCCCAAGAATTTTCACAGCCTCACTTGGCAGATTCCCTTGAACCTGCTGGAAAAAGCCAACAGCAAACGGAACAAGCATGAGGGAATAAGTGTGGCCAGCAAGCGAGAAGACGGGCCACCAATCAAAGGAATCTTGCAATCCTGCTCCTGGTACAACCAAACATACCGGTAGCATCCACAAACGCTTGACCTCATGAGCACCAATGCTTTGACCACGTTTGCTCTTAATCAGCTTTGGCGAGGTTCCCTTATGTCCATTTTTAAAAATAAGAATTCCCTCACCGATTATAAGCAGCGCCAGCAAAACTGCAACGGCCGGATAAACAGTCTGTTCCTGATCTGCCACAGAAGTCATGAAAGAGGGCAACGGCCATTTCTGTCCAATGGCAAAGATGGTGGAAAAAAATGCAAACCCCAACGTGTACGCGGGCGCCATCCAGCGCACCTTTGTCGTAAAGCTCCATAGGACAGTAAATGCCGCTGTGAACAAGATTGTTTCTATCGGGATCACAAGACCGACTGCAACGGCAACAACCGATAAGGCAAGTCCGATCAAAATCCCAAGAGGAAGCAGCTGCTTCAATTCAAAATAAGCATTCTCCGCCCGAACATGAAAGTTCCTTCTTTCCCGTTTCACCCGGGACACACCTAGTACAGCAGCTATAAAGAAAAGATAGTAGAAAACAGGATGAAGAAAAAGCTTCCCAATTCCTTTTAATAATTCAATTAGCCATTCCTGCATCAAAATAGCCACCAGCCTCTATCAATTTATTGCCATGAATTTGTACGAGTCACAAAAATATCTCTATTACTCTATATTCTACCAAATTGTCTGGATAAAACCTATTGCTATATTTCTCCAAAAAGAAAAGCATGGAGATTTCTCCATGCCAAGCTTTCCTATTCCATTATTGCCGTGCAAGATAACGCAGAGCCGTTTGCAGCTGCAGGTCGTTTTTCTCTTTCTTTATTTCTTTTAAAGCGGCCTGCTCAAGGGCAGAAGCCGTCTTTTTGTCAATCATTCCACTTACCTCGAGGTCGTTTTGCTGCTGGAATGCCCGGACAGCCACCTTTGTTGTCTCACTGAAATAGCCATCCATTCGTCCAGGCGCGTAGCCAATACCTTCTAAAATCTCCTGGGCATGTTTCACCTGTTCATTATTCATATCTTTCACCAAAGCCTCTTCGATCTGCAGCGGATGGGTACGGAAGATATCCGGCTGCTTTACCTCAAGGGTTGGCTCAATTCCCTTTTTATGAATCCAGTTACCATCTGGAGTCAGCCATTTAAAAAGAGTCAATTTAATATTGCTTCCATCACCCATTGGAATCGGCTGCTGAACCGTACCTTTTCCAAATGTATTCTCACCGATTATTGCATATCCTTGTGCCTCTTTTAATGCTCCGGCTAAGATCTCTGCTGCTGATGCACTTCCATCGTTAACTAGTACCGCAATCGGATATTCCTTCGGCTCCTTTAATGACGAAAAATACCTTTGCTTCTCGCCATTTCGCTTGGCTATTTGAATATAGGGCTTGTCATCTGTCACAAGTTCTTTCAAAATCTCCTCAACAGACACTAAATACCCGCCAGGATTACCGCGTACATCAATCACAAGGCCTTCCAGCCCTTTTTTCTCTAGCGCTTTTAACTGTTTTTTAAATTCACTAGCTGTATCCTCAGAGAAAGACGTAATTTCAATATAGCCAATTGACTTTCCGTCCTGCTTCTTCATGTCCGAATACACAGTGATTTGTGGAATTTCATCACGCTTTACCTCTATCTCCAGCGGCTTATTAACTCCCTTTCTAGCAATTAGAAGCTTCACCTTTGTTCCTTTTTCCCCGCGGATCTTTTTTGTAGCCTCATTTAAATCAAGTCCTTCTACACTTTCCCCATCTACCTTCAAAATTTGATCCCGCGGTTTCAGCCCAGCTTTTTCCGCTGGTGAATCCTTAAAAGGCGAAACAATGATGACCTTCCCATCCTCCATGCTGACTTCAGCACCGATTCCTTCAAAAGAGGAATCAAGCGTTTCATTAAACTGCCTGACCGTTTCCTTGTCCATATAGACAGAATACGGATCCTCCAAAGTAGCAAGCATACCCTGAATCGCTCCTTCTACGAGCTGGTCCTTATTCACTTCCTCTACATAGCTATTAAATATTAAACTATACGCCTGCTCTACCTTTCCTAAATCCTCCAAGCTAATGCTAGCCTGATTTTCTGAATCCTGCACATTGCTATATTTTTCTGAAGCACTCGGATCCAGCAGCTGCATTCCAGCATAGGTGCCCCCCGCGCCTGTCAGCAGCGAACCTGTCATCAAAAGTGCCATCCACTTTTTATTCATCCCCATCTTCCTTTCCTAAACTTATTCGCCATACCTGTTTTTGCGTTAGGGATGCCATATATTACTCCAATATATGAAAAAAATGGACGGGTTATGACAAGTCTAACGGACAAGGTGCCTGTGTCCTCTGGGACATGGGGACAGGCACCTTGTCCTTCCATGCAAAAAAAAGAAGAGGTCGCCGCCTCTTCTTTTTTTAATAGATTACACTTTAAGGAATTTTCGGATGGACATTAAGCTTCCCCAAATGCCGATGATGGCGCCCATGAGGATGAGAAGTCCTGAGACCTGGTAGATAAACGGGCTAAAATGCAGAATTTCTATGAAGTTTCCGCTCAGTTTTGGCTCCAAGAAATCATAAGCATAATAGTAGGAAGTGGAGATTAGCACGATTGGCACAATAGCACCCAGCAAGCCAAGCCATAACCCCTCAAGGAAGAATGGCCATCTGATAAAGGAATTGGTTGCTCCTACCAATCTCATAATCTCAATTTCCCGTTTTCTCGCAACGATTGTAATTTTGATTGTATTGGAAATGAGGAACATCGCTGTAAACAGCAAACCGACAATCAATACTAGTCCAACATTCCGGCTCATATTTATAAATGAGAAAAGTTTTTCGACCTTTCCCTGTCCATATTTAACTTTTGCTGCATAATCCATTTTTTCAATTTTCTTAGCGACCTTTGCCGTATCGCCTGGATTCTTTGTTTTGATAACAAATACATCGTTCAGCGGGTTATCCTGTTCAAAAAGCTTATAGGCTTCCCCTTCTTCACCAAAGCTGTCGATCAGATTTTCTAATTCCTCTTCTTTTGGTGAAAAACGAATGGATTTGATTTCAGGCATTTGTTCGATCTGCTTCTTTAACGCTGCCTGATCCTCCTGTGTGGCTGCCAAATCGATATGCACACGGATTTCGACCTGTTCCTCAAGGTCTGTTGCTACTTTATTAAGATTCATCATAATAACAAAAAATACGCCAACCAAAATCAGCGTCACTGTAACGGCACTGGCAGAGGCAAACGTCATCCAGCCATTTCTGGCCAAACTTTTTAGACTTTCCCGCAAATGACGATTTAGGGTCCTAGCTTTCATAGCCATAATCCCCCCTCTGCTGGTCGCGGACAATTTTCCCGCCATCTATCGCGATAACCCGGTGCTTAATCGTATTAACGATTTCCTTGTTATGGGTTGCCATGACCACTGTTGTTCCTCTAGTATTAATTTCATCAAATATGTCCATGATTTCCCAAGATGTTTCTGGGTCAAGGTTTCCTGTCGGCTCGTCAGCAATCACCACTTTTGGCGAAGTGACGATGGAACGGGCAATGGATACACGCTGCTGCTCTCCTCCAGAAAGTTCTGTCGGCAGCATCCGTGCCTTATGCTTTAAATTGACAAGGTCTAACGTTTCCATGACCTGTTTCTTAATATATTTCGGATTCTCTTCAGTTACTTCAAGCGCAAAAGCAACATTCTCATATACAGTAAGATTAGGAAGCAGCTTAAAGTCCTGGAAAACGACGCCGATATTGCGGCGAAGCAATGGCACCTTATTGGCCTTCAGCTTTCCCAGGTTCACCCCGTTAATCATGATTGTCCCGCTTGTCGGCTTTTCTTCACGATACATCATTTTGATGAAGGTTGACTTTCCTGCACCTGATGGCCCTACGACATATACAAACTCGCCAGCCTTAATTTTCACATCAATCCCGTTAACAGCCACTACGCCATTCGGGTACTTCTTGTACACATCTTCCATTTCTATCATTAACATCACCTAAATCCGTAGTTTAAAAAAGTTTAATTTCCCCAAATTCAGTTATGGCCTAATTTTCTATTAGCGCCTTTCGTCAAAAAACGACAGCAATCAAGCACAAAATATCTCAATTCATGTCACATCCCCCATTATAACATCATAATTTGTCTCAAAACCTTGAAAAAATATTACATTTTCTTTTCATATGAAATTTTTTTAATCTATTGCACAAAAAACGTCCTGCATAATGCAGAACGTTTTTTGTATGGTATCTATTATTTTTTAGCTGCTAGCCATTCAGCTACTTGTGCAGCTTCATCGCCTTGAAGTAGTCCTGGTGGCATTGCACCTTGTCCATTAGCGATAATTCCTTCGATGTCTTCCTTAGAGTACTTGCTGCCAACCTTAGTAAGGTTAGGTCCTACAGCACCTTCTAAGTTTGCACCGTGGCAGCTGGAACATTTTTGATCAAACAGCTTTTGTGCATCCCCCGCGCTAGCTGTTGAAGTATCCCCAGCATTCTCCTCTGTAGTTGTTGTACCAGTGTCTGTCTTGTCTGTGTTGTCAGCAGCTTCGTCTCCGCCGCCGCCACACGCAGCCAGTACTAGAGAAGTACCCATAAGTAATGCTAGAAGTTTCTTTTTCACTGCTATATCCCCCTTGGAAAAATTTACATACTAACAGTTATTATTATACCAATATTTACACCCTTTTGAAACCCCTGCCAAGTACCTCTGAGGCATCGGTAACGACGATGAACGCAGTCGGATCAATGGTTTTCACTAATTGTTTCAAATTTGTGAACTCCGTCGGATCTACTACGCACATCAATATTGGGCGTTCATAATCGGTATAACCACCGTATGCTTTTAGTTTTGTCACACCTCTATCAATTTTATGCAAAATTCCTTCTCTAACTTCATTTTGTTTTTCTGAAATAATTAGTGTCATCTTTGAACGTCCAAAACCTATTTGAACAATATCGATCATTTTGCTTGTGACATAGAGAGCAATTAGGGCGTACAGCCCTTGCTCAATATCAAATACAAAGGCTGCAGTCAGCACAATTAGCCCGTCAATAATGGCAACACAAGTGCCCAAGGTTAGACCGGTATATTTATTTATGATTTGTGCAGCCAAATCCGTACCGCCTGTCGAAGCCTTTCCCCTAAAGACAATACCAATACCGAGCCCGACTCCGATTCCGCCAAATATAGATGCCAGCAGTGGATCTGTCGTCCATGGAGCAAAATCCTTTGTTAGATATACAACAAACGGTAAAAAAACCGTGCCAAGCAAAGTCTTGATTCCAAACTGCTTTCCGAGAAAAATAACACCTGCAATAAAAAGCGGGATATTGAATGCCCACTGAACATAGGCAGGTTCCCAGCCGGCAACAGCGTCCAATATCGTACTAATTCCACTCACTCCGCCAGATGCTATCCGATTCGGCAGCAAAAAAACATTAAAAGTGAAAGCGACAATGGCCGCACCTAGAATTACATTAATGTATTCTTGAATTTTTTCTGCCCGCGAATCATATGTAAGATCTCTATTTCTTTTTCCCATATCCTTCTCCTTTTTTTAAAAAAATGCCGAATTTTATCACTTATTAAATTGGAAATTTCATCAATCATTTCCAAGGAAATTCAAAATTCGACATGAGTATAGCATGAGGATATTTTTTTGTGAATGGCATTAGACTGATGTATTAAAGCAGTAAAAGGCAGTTTTATGGTAAACGATTGTTCTATTAGGTTGCGAAAGATGGACGGTTTCTATGTCCTTTTATTAGAACAAAAAGGCCTTTACTGAAATCAGTAAAGGCCTTTTCAATATTAGCTTAGTTTAGAACGCAAATAGGCATCAATAAAAATATCAATATCTCCGTCCATCACAGATTGGGTATTCCCAACCTCTGTATTCGTTCTGTGATCTTTAACCATGGAGTACGGATGGAACACATAAGAGCGAATTTGGCTGCCCCAGCCGATTTCTTTTTGTTCGCCGCGGATATCAGCAAGCTGCTGTTCCTGTTCTTCAATTTTCTTTTGGTACAGCTTAGCTTTTAGCATCTTCATCGCATGTTCACGGTTTTGAATTTGCGAGCGCTCGGTTTGGCAGGACGCAACAATTCCCGTTGGAATGTGGGTAATCCTGACAGCTGAATCGGTTGTATTGACGTGCTGTCCGCCAGCGCCGCTGGAACGGTAAGTATCTATTCTTAAATCCTCAGTTCGGATTTCAATTTCAATTTCATCGTTAAACTCAGGCATCACATCACAGGACACAAACGAAGTATGACGGCGGCCTGATGAATCGAATGGTGAGATTCGAACAAGACGGTGTACGCCCTTTTCGGCCTTTAAATAGCCGTACGCATTATGGCCTTTGATACCAAGTGTAACGCTTTTTATTCCCGCTTCATCACCAGGGAGATAATCAAGTGTTTCCACTTTGAAGCCTCTTTTCTCTGCCCATCTTGTGTACATGCGCAAGAGCATCGATCCCCAGTCCTGGGATTCCGTTCCGCCCGCACCTGGGTGCAGCTCGAGAATGGCATTATTTTTATCATATGGCTCGCTCAGAAGCAGCTGAAGCTCAAACTCGTTAAGACGCTTTGTGATACCCTGCAATTCCGTCTCAAGTTCTTCCCGAAGCTCCGGATCGTCTTCCTCCTTAACAAGCTCGTAGGTGATCTCCAAATTTTCATATGTTTCATTTAAGTCGTGCAGCTCATTGACCTGATCCTTCAGCCCATTTAATTCGCCGATGACCGACTGTGCCTTTTGCTGGTCGTCCCAGAAGCCAGGCTGCAGCATCGTATCATCAAGCTCTGCAATACGCGCCTCTTTGTTATCTAAGTCAAAGAGACCCCCTAAAGTCCGCTAATCGCTTAGCTGTTTTTTCAAGTTCGTGCCGAATATCTGCTAATTCCATATTGTCACCTCTTCAATTTTTTCAAACTGTTATTTATTATACTGTTTCTAAAATAAATTTTCATTAAGGATAACCAAAAAAAGAAAGCCGGCATAAGCTTTTCCGGCCTTTCTTTTGCAGTTGTTGATTTCCGCTCCGGGTGCTTCGCTTTCCGCGGGCGGTCCGGGAGTCTTCGCACCCACCGCTTCAATCAACTTATTTTATATTCAAAATTAATTTTTATGATCCTAACAGTTACGCTCCACAGCAGTTTTTATATTTTTTACCGCTACCGCAGATGCATGGGTCGTTGCGGCCGACGTCAATGGCTTTGACAGCTGGCTTTTTCTTTACCTTTTCCCCATCTTCTTTCGGATTTACCGCTTGACCTTTTGCGACTTCCTCACGCTGCAGGTTGTTGCGGATCTCAGCTTTCATCATATATTTCGCTACATCGTCTTCAACAGCAATAATCATATTCTCGAACATCGCAAACCCTTCATGCTGGTATTCACGAAGAGGATCGTTTTGCCCGTAGGCACGAAGGTGAATTCCCTGGCGAAGCTGATCCATCGCATCAATATGGTCCATCCACTTCGAGTCAACGGCACGAAGCACAATAACCTTTTCAAATTCGCGCATTTGCTCTGATTGAAGCATTTCTTCTTTTTCGTTATATCTCTCTTTAACCTTGGCAAAAATTGTTTCAACCATTTCTTCTGAATCCTTGCCGCGCAGGTCATTGACTGTAATATCACCTTCAAATAGAAGGTTTCCATTAATATAGTCAAGCAGGCCAGTCAGGTTCCATTCTTCCTCGTCGCTCATGTTCGGCGCATATGCCTGCACATTTCGCTCAAGTGAAGTTAAAATCATTTTTTCAACGATATCTCGAAGATTTTCTGACTCTAATACTTCATTGCGCTGAGAATAGATGATTTCACGCTGCTGGCGGAGGACATCGTCATACGATAACAGCTGTTTACGGGCATCAAAGTTATTGCCCTCAACCCGCTTCTGAGCAGATTCAACGGCTTTTGAGACCATTTTGCTTTGAATTGGCTGGGTATCGTCCATGCCAAGTTTTTGCATCATGTTTTTCATGTTATCAGAGCCGAAACGGCGCATCAGTTCATCTTCCATTGAAAGATAGAACTGGGTAACCCCCGGATCCCCTTGACGGCCAGAACGTCCGCGGAGCTGGTTATCAATCCGGCGGCTTTCATGGCGTTCGGTGCCGATGACCGCTAATCCGCCTACTTCTTTGACGCCTTCGCCAAGCTTAATGTCTGTACCGCGTCCAGCCATGTTCGTTGCAATGGTAACAGATCCCGCTTTACCGGCATCAGCAATAATCTCCGCCTCGCGTCCATGATTTTTCGCGTTCAAGACATTATGCGGAACACCTTTTTTTGATAGGTAGTTAGAAATAATTTCAGATGTTTCAATCGCCACGGTCCCGACAAGCACCGGCTGCCCTTTTTTATGGCGCTCAGCAATATCCTCAACAACAGCGCGGAATTTCCCATCCATGGATGCATAGATCAAATCCGCCCGGTCATCACGGGCAATTGGCTTGTTTGTCGGAATAACGACTACGTTCATATTATAGATGTTGCGGAATTCCTCTTCCTCTGTTTTTGCCGTACCAGTCATACCCGCAAGCTTTTCATACATACGGAAATAGTTCTGGAAGGTGATCGTTGCAAGTGTCATGCTCTCGTTTTGAATCTCGAGGCCTTCCTTCGCTTCAATTGCCTGGTGCAACCCATCGCTGTAACGGCGGCCCTTCATCAGACGGCCAGTAAATTGGTCAACAATGACAATTTCGCCATCCTGTACAACGTAATCCACGTCAAGATGCATGCTGGCATGGGCTTTCAATGCCTGGGTAATATGGTGGTTCATAGCCACATGAGTAATATCGAATAGGTTCTCAATGCCAAAAGCACGCTCTGCTTTTGTCATCCCTTGTTCGGTCAGCTGCACACCTTTTGTTTTTTCATCATACGTATAGTCTTCATCTTTTTTCAAATTACGGACAAACGCATTAGCTTGAATATAGAGCTGTGCAGACTTTTGCGCTGTGCCGGAAATGATCAGCGGTGTCCGCGCTTCATCAATCAAAATCGAGTCAACCTCGTCAATGACGGCATAGAATAGCGGACGCTGAACCTTTTGTTCCTTATAAAGGACCATGTTATCGCGCAAATAGTCAAATCCGAGCTCATTGTTTGTACTGTATGTGATATCCGCGGCATAAGCAGCCTGTTTTTCTTCTTTTGAAAGACCGTTAAGATTCAAGCCGACAGTCAGTCCGAGAAACTCATAAAGCTGGCCCATCTCAGTGGCGTCACGGCTGGCCAGGTATTCATTGACTGTCACAACATGAACGCCTTTTCCTGCTAGGGCATTTAGATATACTGGCATCGTTGCCGTTAACGTTTTACCTTCACCGGTTTTCATCTCAGAGATGTTCCCCTCATGAAGAGAAGCACCACCCATGATCTGTACAGGATAAGGGAACATGCCAAGGACACGCTTGGCTCCTTCACGAACAACTGCAAATGCTTCAACAAGCAAATCATCCAGTGACTCACCCTTGGCAACGCGGTCTTTAAATTCCTGCGTTTTCCCGCGAAGCTGTTCATCGGTAAGCTTGGCTATATCAGAAGCAAGTGAATCCACCTGTTCAGCAACCCTTGTGAGCCTTTTTAGTTCGCGTTTATTCTGATCGAATACTTTATTTAAAATTCCAAGCATGTAAAAAACGCTCCTTTATCTTAAAATGGAGGATCTATTTTGCAGCATTTAATTAGCGCCATTTCACGAGTTCAAGGGGCGCAAACGTACATATTTCAGTAGAATAACGATTTTTTTATAAAAAAAGGATTCGCTTCCATATAGGCAGAATCCTCCCAAAAAGCTGATTTATACCTATTAATATTACCACTTTCATTATTGAGTGACAACTTTGGAGGGGGGGTGGGAGGGAGAGACTAAAAGCCATTCACTCCAGAATTTAGGCTTTTTTCCCCGGATAGCTTTGTTGGCATGTGCCCTAAGCGGAAAAAATCCAGCGGAGATAGGCTCCGCTAGATAGATTGATGTTTCATATATTCAAGAATGTCTAAATCGATCCTTCCGTCTCTCTGCTCACGCGCTTCAAAGTTCTCCGTGTGAATGTAGGCGGTCAGCGCTTCAAGAAGCTTCACATCATCATTTTGCGAATCAAGATACCTGAGCCGGATTAATTCTGATGTGAGCTCTTCTTTTACCCTGCCGTCAATTTCTGCGATATTTTCAGGCTTAGATGGAGCAAAGTAGAGCTGCTGAAGGCGGTAGATTCGAATGAGTTCTTTAATAGGTTCAGGGTGATCGTCCACGCGAAGATCAATATAGCGGTCATTAAATCCGCCATACCCGCCCTTATCTTTCACGACTAAAAGCGCAGCCGATTGCTGTCCGCGGCTGTCGCCTCCAGCTTCCTGTCCGGCATTCAATGCTGCAAGCAGCCTATCTGCCAAGGAGCCCTCCGCCATTTGAAAGGTTTCTGCCATGGCTTTCACTGTCTTTTCATCAACCAAAATATTCCCTTGTGCAGCAAAGTTTGTGCCGGTAATTCCTCCAGCCCAGCTGTAGCAGCCTTCTCCGGTAAAAGTGGCTCCATTTCCCAGTGCGTCTATAAGACCGACCTGACGAAGCCCCTTTTGCGGGTCATCTTTGGTTATGAGAGCCAGCGCTTCCTCAGCCGTTTTTCCTTCAGCCATCCATTCGAGCACCCTTGGACCATAGGAAGTGTTTGCAAAAGACTGGGTTGCCACTGCTCCAACCCCTGCTTTAGCAAAAGGAACAACTGCCCCTACAGCTAGGAACTTCGACTGAACAGCAATTCCCCATTCTTTTTCCTTTGGATCATACCCAACAATGGAAAATGTCATCGCGTAAGACCCTCCTTTTAAAAATGGTTAATACGCTGCAACAGATCCGTCCGTTCTTGGCTCTGTTCCGCCGAATAGAACTCCGGTTTCCGGATCACGCCAGATGATCTGTCCGCGACCAAATCCGGTTGAATCAAGGCTAACTTCAATCTCATGCCCTTTTCTAGCCAGTGCTTGGGCTAGGTGATTTGGAAAATTCGGCTCGACCTTGACCTTTTTATCATTCACCCACTGCCATCTTGGAGCATCCAAGGATGCCTGAGGATTCAAGCCAAAATCAATTGTATTCATGACCACTTGCACATGTCCCTGCGGCTGCATGTAAGCTCCCATCACACCAAATGGTCCAACAGGCTGGTCGCCCTTTGTTAAAAATCCAGGAATAATGGTATGATACGTCTTCTTCCCAGGCTTTAATGCGTTCTGGTGGGAAGGATCCATTGAAAAATCATGTCCCCTATTTTGCAATGCGATACCCGCTCCTGGAACTACAAGACCTGAACCAAATCCCATATAATTGCTTTGGATAAAGGAAACCATATTCCCTTCCCCATCAGCAGCAGCCAAATAAACCGTTCCACCAACTTTTTCTTTATATGGTTCTGGTACGATAGCGGTATCGCCAATCTCGGATCTTCTAGCAGCCCCGTACTCCTCAGATAGAAGCTCATCAACCCTCACTGTCATTTCTCTTGGATCAGTGATAAAAGTCTTTCCATCGGTAAAAGCAAGCTTCATGGCTTCAATTTGTTTATGCAAGGTATCAGCAGAGTCTCTGTTCGTAAATTCAAAGCCTTTGGCAATATTAAGCGCAAGCAACGCAACAAGGCCTTGTCCATTCGGCGGAATTTCCCAAACATCATACCCGCGGTAATTAACTTTAATTGGGTCGACCCACTCAGCCTTATATGCGGCCAAATCCTCTTTTGAAAGAAATGCGCCATATTGTTTCGCATAAGCATCAATTTTTTCAGCAATTTCCCCGCGATAGAAGCTTTCTGCATTTGTTTCAGCGATCGATCTTAACGATTCAGCATGACCCTTTGATTTCCAGACCTCGCCTGCCTTAGGCGCTCTGCCATCCGGAGCAAATGTATCAAACCAGCTTTGGAATTCCTCTCCCGTTAACACTTGTTTAAATTTCTTATAAGCGGCCTCCCAATACTTGGCCAAGGTTGGTGTTAAAGGATAGCCGTTTTCTGCGTAATCAATCGCCGGCTGAAGCACCTCTGTTAATGGAAGTTTGCCAAATCGTTTGGATAACTCCGCCCAGCCTGATGGAGCACCCGGGACTGTTACCGGCTCCCAGCCTAAAACAGGAATCTTTTCGTAACCTCTTTCTTTAAGTGCTTCAATGGAAATAGACTTTGGCGCTGGACCGCTGGCATTTAGTCCATAGAGGCTATTGTTTGTCCAAACAAGCGCAAAGGCATCGCCGCCGATTCCGTTAGAGGTAGGCTCTAGCACCGTTAAAGCAGCCGCAGTTGCAATCGCAGCATCAATGGCATTACCGCCCTTTTTTAAAATATCAAGCCCCGCCTGAGCAGCAAGCGGCTGTGAAGTGGCAACCATGCCATTCTTAGCCATGACCGTATTTCTTTGTGAAGGATATGGATGGTAGTGGAAATCAAGATTCATATGGATCACCCTTTGAGTTTATTTATTTCGATTATAGCAAATTATCGGAATACAGGGTGCAGAATATTTCTAGTTGCGAAATTTTTGGTGGGTTTTTGGGGAGAGGGGAGGCTGGTTAGTTCCCGAAAAATTGTTTGGGTGTTCATTTGGGAAGTAACTTGCTGTGTTAGTGACGCTAATTTTGTTTGGGCGGCTCGAACGGGCACTAACATACCATGTTAGTGACGGTAATTTTGATTGAGCTGCCTAAACGGGAACTAACCTGCCATGTTAGTGACGCTAATTTTGTTCGGGCGGCTCGAACGGGAACTAACTAGTGACGAAGAAACACATACCATTAGCAAAACGGGTACTAGTTAGGGCATCTGGTTACTAAAATATCAATAAGGAAGCACAAAAGGGAACTAGTTTGGCCAACTACTCACCAGGAAGTCGCGGCAATCCCAAAAATAGTCACTAGTCAATTACCCCATATATAAAAACCCCGCCAAATCCGGCGGGGTCTGCTAATCCATTCATTATTGAGCTTCAATTAAGCCATAGCGGCCATCTTTACGCTTGTACACAACATTGGTTTTGCTTGTGTCAGCATTTGTGAATACGTAGAAGTTGTGTCCGAGCATGTTCATTTGCAGGATCGCCTCTTCGCTGTCCATTGGCTTTAGGTCAAAGCTTTTCTTACGGACTAATTCAAGATCGTTATCATCCTCAGGAGTCTTTTCAGATTCAGGCAAAGTAACGAATACAGCATCGGCATTGCCTTTTTCACGGAATTTACGATTTACTTTTGTTTTATGTTTGCGGATTTGACGCTCTAATTTATCAGAAATTAAATCAATCGCTGCATACATATCATCATGAACTTCCTCTGCACGAAGCACTAGGTTCTGCATTGGGATCGTTACTTCCACTTTAGAAGATTTACCTTGGTATGTTTTCAAGTTGACATGAACTGTCGCATTTGGAGACTCAGTAAAGTACCGCTCCAATTTTGTAATTTTTTTCTCAACGTATTCTCTAATTGCTGGAGTTACCTCAATGTTCTCACCACGAATGTTAAAATTCATAGATGAACTCCTCCTTTTCATTGTACAAATGCTGTCGCGTCTTTTGGGGTAAACCCTTTCAAAAAAACGCTAAGTCTTTTATTTAAGACTATATGTTTACATTTCTATTTTACCCCATAAAACTCCTGCTAGTACGTGAAAAAACTTTGAGAATTTTGTCGGTTTTGTGAAAGATTCAACAATCGCCAAGGGCCTGTCATCCACTTCTTTTTACTTAATCATATGACATAAAAAAATAAGCATGACAATTAGCCACGCTTAATTTCTCTTATCATAGAACATCCCGTCTGTTTGAACAGATGCATAGGGATTAGTATATTTATTAGTTGACTCTTTTTTCTTGCTGAGCTCTTTCAGATCCTTTTGAATCTCGAGCTTTTCCTTTTTTAAAAGCTGGGAAAGAACAGGCTCAAGCTTCAGCAGCTGGGCCCCCATTTCATTTTCCGAGTCATTGTAAGGGGGCTTAATAGAATTCATCAGCACCTCACGCTGGTTGAGAAGCTCATCGGTTTGCTGAATTTTTTTATCACGGTCTGTCTCGTTTTGCAAAAGACGAATTAAATCTAAGGTGACTTGATAATAAGATTGCAGGGCACTCACTAGATGTGCCCGCCTCCTGCATACTGCTTTTGCCGGTTTAATTTAATGACTTCCTTCCATGTGTCGCGGAATTCGGTTACTAGTTCCTCCACCTCATCAAGGATAGACGAGTCATTTTTAATATTTGCTTCAATAAGACGGCGATTCATAAAATCGTAGAGAGACATCATGTTTTTTGAAACCTGCACATCCATATTTAACGTAACCATGAGCTCTTGGATAATGTTCTGCGCCTTCTGAATATTGGTATTTTTTGCTTCGATATTTTGATCCCCAATCGCTTTTTTCGCGAGATGAATAAACTTTATACATCCGTTGTACAGCATGAGCGTCAGTTCACCCGGTGATGCGGTGTTGACTGAGTTTTGCTGATAGGATTGGTATGGATTATTGATGGCCATCATTTACACTCCTTTGAAAAATTACATGCCGCCGCCAAACTGGTTCATAAGAAACCCCATTTGCTCGTTTGAACGCTGAATCGCTTTTTCCATAGCTGTGAATTGCCGCCAATAGCGGTCCTCTACCTTGATCATTTTATCCTCAAATCGGTCGATTTGTTTATTCACATTGTTCAAAAGCTTCCCGATATCGAAATTAGCATTGGTGGTATTGCTGTTCCCAGCCTTCTCTTTTAGCTGATCAAAGCTAGCACTGACCGTGTCGTACAGCCGCTGGACAATTCCTTTTTGACTGTCGGTTTCACCGCTGCCATTAAATAGCTTTTCGACAGATGATGGATCGGCTTCAATTGCCGCCTTTAGCTCGGCCTCATTAATTTCCAGCTTTCCGCCCTCCAAGTAATTGGCGGTGGTTTTGATTCCGATTGAGGCAAGCTGACTATAAATCGGGTTCACATCGTCGTTTTGCACGGGGTTAGAAAAATTAAGGCGCATTTTTGTTAAAACCGACGATAAAATCGGATCCCGTCTTAACAAGCCGCTCTTCGCCTTTTCTTCCCACTGTTCCTGCTGCTTATCGGACAGGCTCTCGCGCTGGTCATCAGTCAGCGGCTGATAGGAGCGATAGACTTCCTCGTTGACTTTCTTTTGGATTTTATCAATGAGTTCATTGTACTTTGTGACAAATTCTTTTATATTATCTACTACTTTTGATGAGTCATTGCTGATGGACAAGCTAACTGGCGCATCTTCGAAAGTTTGCTTTAATGTGAAAGTAACACCATTGATGTCGAAAGTGTTGCTGTTTCTTTCGGTTTCTAGGCCGTTGATTTCAAAAATAGCGTTTTCTCCCCCGGTTTCTTTGGCATCAGTGAATTTTAAAAGATTATTTAGAAAATCTCCGCCAGTAATAATTTCGCTATCTGCGGCATCACTATATGTATATTTATCATTACCAAACTCATCTTTTGTTGGAGTCGGATCATTCCCCCTAAAATTTCCAGTCTCTGTTCTTGTCATAGAGATTCGATCGGAAAAAGAATCATAGAACATGGATACACCTACATTAGAGCTATTTACCTTGTTAATAACCTGATTAAGCGAATCTGTTCCTTTGACCAGGAAATTTTCCTTGATTTCCCCTTTGGAAGTATGGGTTGTTAGGTTAAAGGTTGTGTAATGCTGTCTATAATTTACTTCCAATTTTGTACCCTTAGCCTGTTCGCTGTTAAAGATGATTTTACCGGTATCAAGATTGATTTTTCCAACGGAATTGGAATTATTTACATTGTCAACTAAAGTTACAAATCCATCGTTATCCGGAGTTTCCCCTTCTATTACCTTATAAATAGTTGAACTATTATCCGGATTTGTAAGCCTTAATGTGAAAGCATAATTATCATCTGGATTAGATGACTTTGACACAAGCGCACCATTCGCCAATTGCCATTCTTTAATGGGTGTTTCAACTTTTTTAGATTCTGTTTTTTCTTTAAGAACATAATCCACTTTTATGACGCTGTCCTTTTTAGGGGACAAATTAAATTTGATAGTACCATCAGATCCTAAATAAACTTGGTTATCCTGTTTTAGGTCTGTTTCTGCAAGGACAATATTATAGGAAGTTCCGTTAACTTTAACAGACATGTTTTCAATATCATTATTTAATGTAATCCCTGAACCAAGATTTAAAGGATCCACGCCAACCTTAATGGTCTTGCTTTCTACAACACCTTCAGACCAAGTAAAAGGGTCTAACTTTCCATTTACATTTTCATAGTACAAGCTTTTACTTGGATCAAATTTCTCTCCATTAACCTCTTTAGATATTTTTTCCGCATTTATCCTAGTAGCCGCAGAAGCCAGCTGCGTAACCTTCCCAATCGAATAAGACGACAACGAAGCCGCACTGCTGGCTGTAGCCGTCACCCGCTCATCATTGGTAGTCGAAACATTCCGCACACGGTATTTAGTCGTTAACTTCATTTGTGTCAAATCAGAACGGAAATCAAGGAGCAGAGTATTGATGGCACGATAATCGTCGCGCTGCCATTCTAATTTTTGCTTTTGCTGCTTGTATTTATCTAACGGAATCCGTTCTGCTTTCATTAAATCCTTAACCATGGTATCAATGTCCATACCGCTGGCTAAACCGCCAATCCTCATGATTGTACCTCGCTTTCTTAAATTTTGCGGTCAATCAATAAACCAATTCTTTCTGTCATTGCCGCGTAGAAATCAAGTAGCTTTCTTGGAGGAATCTCCCTGACTACTTCTTTCGTTTTATCATCAACTAATGTTACGTAATATTCGTTCAGCTTTTCATGAAACTCAAACTTCAAGGAAGTATGAGTCGGGTTAAGAAAATCATTCAGTCCTTGAACAATTTCTTGTAATGTTTTTTCAGCAAGGGTAAACTCTTGAACTTCTTCCTTTGGTTCAGGCTGCTTTTTTTCTTTAATTTCAATAGTCGTTTCCCTTCTAGGTGGTGTTCTAAGCTGCAGGGAAGGCTGATTCGATGAAACGCGCTCAATCATCTCTTAGTCCCCCAAACTTAAACGATTCTTCTAATAATATCGGATAGAATAAAAGAACTTTTAGAAAAAAAGAAAAAAAGACCTTACTCATCTAAATGAGTAAGGTCCCAACCAACATAAAAAGAAACACAGCGAATTCAAACGGGTGGTGATATCCCTATCAGGTATATATATTAATCAGCAGCCCTTCAATTTCCCCAACAAGGCTTAGGATAGAGAGGCCCTTGTGCTCTTTATCGAGGACGGTATCAGTAAGCTCGACTAGTTTTTTATCCACTTGCTTTACTAACGTATATACTTTAGTGGAGCCCCTCTGGCTGAAGCCTCTGTGCTGATCAAGCTGCAGACCATTTTTAATCGATTCATCCATGAAGTCTTTAATCATCTTTTTATATTTGCGTAAGTTTTCAACGGTTTGATTGTTTACGAGCTTTTTTCCTTGATCCTCAATTTCCTTCATTCTTTGATTAAGGCGGTCAAAGGTAATGCTTGTCCGCTGTTTTTTCATCATTTCCTGAAAGGCAATTGAATCCTTAGCTACCTCTTCTTTTGCCTGTAATTTATTCATAGAGGCCTTTCCGACACGTTGAACTTCCATTTTCACACCTCATTTTAAAAGCACCTAAGATACGACTATTCTATCAAATAAAGAAGGGAGAAGAAATTCTCCTCCCCCTAAAATTATTTTAGTAACTGCAGGACACCCTGCGGCAATTGGTTTGCCTGTGACAGCATAGCCTGAGCAGCTTGGTTTAGAATATTATTCTTCGTGAAGTTGGTCATCTCTAAAGCCATATCCAAATCGCGGATTCGTGATTCGGAGGAAGTTACATTTTCATTCATAATCTTCAAGTTATCAACTGTATGTTCTAAACGGTTTTGAATGGAACCAAGACGTGCTCTTTCAGAAGAAACTCGCTGAATCGTATCATCTAGGACAGTAATAGCTGCTTGTGCCTTTTCACTAGTTGAAACATCCAATGCATACAATGTCTCGTCATTAGATACCCCATCTGTTGCCCCTGGGATTTCCGTAAACCAAACTTTTTGAAAGCTTCCGTCAACCAAAGTTATAGTTGCTTCTCCGGCAGTATCTGAAGAGATGTTCAGTGCACTTCCGCGCATATCATTAATTTGCAGAGATACCATTTGGCCGGCATTAGCACCAATCTGCAGTTTTAAGGAATTATCCTGCAGTGAACCTTCCTGAAGTTCAAATTCAAATTCGCCTTCCTTTAGCCCGGTAAGACTATTTATTTCTAATCCAGGAATTCCATCAAACGCGAAAACAAATGGATCTTCCCCGCTGACTGCTTTTGTTCCAATATCAACTGGTTGGCCACCATCTAAGGACACCTGGTACTGATACAATGTTGCAGGTGTTGAAGTTGAGAAACTTACACTTTCCCCATCACTCAATGTTCCAGGAGCATCAACCAGGAACTGCAAACCATAATCATCAAAAGGCTGGCCTTCTTCAATGGCTGCTGTTTTTGTTCCATCAGCATTTGATAAAAGATATTTATTCGGAGTTGGCGGATTAATGGTAAAGGAGAATGAGCCTTCCTTCAGATCATCAGCATTTAATAATAACCCCTCAAATTCGGATACATTAGACAGAGTGACGGAATCGCCTTTTTTCACCCCAGGAATTTCGTAAGGCTGATTGTTAATAGAAACTGTATAATCTAAATATTCATCAGCAGCCTTAGTTGAGAAGGTTATACTGTCTCCTTCAGCCAGCGCTGTTGCGGTACTAAACTGAAAAGAGATGCCATGATTATTATCATACATATCCGCATAAGGTACCTGATCAATAATCGTATTAACTCCTGCTTCATCAACGAATTTTACTTGCCAGCCTGCAGCCAGCTTAGTGATAGTCCAATCCCCTGATTCCACATTACTATGCACAGTTATTGGTTTTTCAAACTCAACATTACCTGTGCCTTGAACAGTATAATTTTTCAGTGGATCTGCAATAATTTCTTCAGCAGATTGTCCAACATCAAACTGTATAGACTGACTTGAGCCTAACTTTTCTAAAGTGAAATTAAGACCATGCTTTTGATAGCTTTCGCCAAATTTATGTCTCTCACTTCTGATGGTGTCCCCACTGCTAGAAATTTCAAACTCCTCATCATTAATATACTTAATCGTGATGGTTTCAGAGGCAGGGTACGGTTCACCGCCTGGAGCAGAAAAATCGTAAGAAATGGTACCGCCGTTAAAGGAATAATCTCCTGAACCATTCACGGTTAGTTTCATTGGCTGGAGTGTATATTCTGTACTTCCGCCCTCGAAATATTTATCTGCTACAACGCTAGTAACCTCAACATTATAATCTCCAGGCAAAGCTTTTTCCTGATCAGTAATCTCGTAAGTCAATCCTGTTGAATTATCCGTTTGAATCATTGATCCATCTTGAAAGAGGACACCATCACCTTTTTCAAGAGTCAATGTCCATGCGTCTTCTGCAGCTTCACTAGTTACACCAATTTCACCTGATCGCGCATCGCCTGAAGCACCAAATACAGGTCCATTTTCAAGTGTCACATTTTCTGGATTGACTGATTCTGCTTCTATCTTGGAAATCTCAATTTTATGAGTACCAGTGGTTAGTTCATCTGGATTTGTAATCGTCATAGCCATTTGGTTTTGATCGTTAAATAATACCACGTTTCCATCTGGAAAACTTTTTCCGTCTTCTGTGAATTTAATTGTCCTGCTGCCATCTAATAGCTTAGCCGTATTAAATTCAGTTGAATTTCCAATACGGTTCACTTCAGAAGTAAGCTGATTAAGCTCTTTCTGAATTTCCGCGCGGTCAGTCTTTGTATAGGAGTCATTTGCCGCCTGGACGGATAGTTCCCTCATACGCTGAAGGATTTCATGAACAGATGAAAGCGCACCCTCGCCTGTTTGAATAAGGGAGATGCCATCTAGGGCATTTCTCTCTGCCATTTCAAGACCGCGAATCTGCGAGCGCATTTTTTCAGAAATTGCCAGGCCTGCTGCATCATCAGCCGCCTTATTAATTCGAAGACCAGAAGATAGTCTTTCTAAACTTTTAGCCGTATTCGCGTTATTTACTGATAGATTGCGGTAAGCATTTAATGCCGATATATTATGATTAATTCTCATTTACGTTCACCCCTGGTCTGAAATTAGTTATTTGTCCTCATAATGCTATTTTCATAGGCAGAAACTTTTCTGGACAAATTTGTTTGTAAAGAGGTGGGCTTCAATTTCATTGCATCATTCCAAGCCTTGGAAAGAACCTCTGTGATTTCTGCTGCCTTTTTTATAATCTCTATATCTTTCTTTATATTAGCCAAAATCAACTGATCAGCTAAAAAGTTATATAATGTGTCAAGTTGCTCAGCAATAGAACCCGCTTCATACTTAAGTCCAATTCCTAAGCGATGAAGAATATCATTTGCCCTTTGCAGCTTCTTATTTGCTGAAATGTAATCTTTTTGTTCGATATCAACTATGGAACCCTCCAGGTTTTCAAGCATTCCTTCATATAAAAGGGATGTCAACTCCTGCGGTGACTTCTGATAAAGAATTTCATTTGTTAGAGCTTCCATATGTACCTCCTGCAACTTTCTTCCTCATTTAATATCGGCAAAATTTTGTAGTTTTTTAGTACCTTTTGTCAACTTCCTCTAGTAAAACAAGGATTTCAGCAATAGCGGCATAAAGCTGAGGCGGGATTGAATCACCAAGGTCAATGTCCAGTAAATTACTTAGAAGAGTTGGATCTTCTTGAAGATGCACATGATTTTTCTTTGCAATATTAATGATCTTTTGCGCAACCTGGCCTGACCCTTGAGCAACAACGGTGGGCGTGCCACCCTGGTGCTCATTGTAGCGGATAACAGCTGCCGTTGGCCCATTTGTCTCTCTGCGTTTCTTTTGATTGATATAATATTGATTCATCAAATCGAAAAGTCATATCCTTTCTCTGTAAAAGCTGAAGTTTGTCCTAAAACAGCCGAGTCTTCATGTTTATTTTCAAAAGAGTCCTGATTTAATTTCTTAAATTGAACGCCCCCGACATTAAAACCGATTTCTTTAAACTTTTCCTTAGAAACTTCAGCTAACGGTTCCATTTTCTCTTGAAAATCGTCTTTATTGCTTTTAAAAGTTAACGAGAGATTTCGGTTCGCAGCAGTTAGCAGTATACCAATTTCGCCCATTTTTTTTGTTTCTAGGACAAAATATAAACTGCAATTCTCCCAATCAATTTTTTCGCCATTTTTCTTCGAATTGACAAAGACCTTGACATTCTCAACCTGCTTATTAAACATAAAGGGCAGCTGCAATAGCATGCTTTGCATTCCAGAGGCGTCAGGCTTACTTAACAGCTGCTGTCCGGTAAAGTTATTAATGGCCTGATCGATTTGAGAGGCCACTTTAGGCTGCTGTCCCTCTTCAGTTTGCAAGAATTTTAATAAAGATGCCTTGACATTTTCCGGCAGTTCTGACGCATTTCGATTAACCATAGCCTGGACGGTTTCCCTTTCATTCATAAAGCCAAGCCTTTTAACCGATTCAAATACATGACGCGCAGACAAATCGTCACGATTAAGGTTTTGCAGAACAGCTTCATATTGCTTAGCTACCTGCTTATCCGGCAGTAATTCTTTCAAACCTTGTTCACTGACAAAATGCTTCACTTTAACATCAGAAGGCTTGAAGATAATGCTATCTAAGGTTGCCTTGACTTCTTTAACAATTTTATTAGCATCGCTGATTTGCCCATTTTGCAAAAGTGTTTTCGCCTCAGCAAGACTGCTGCTTGCTTTCATTAAATTTTTTTCCATGGACATGTCTGTATAAAGCATGTAATCGCCTTTTAAAATGGCATTATCGAGCTTACGGATAGTAGTTTCAAGAAGTTGTGACATTTGCAGCCGATTGGCTGGGAGATTTAACTTATTTGTAAGATAATCAAGATTTTTCGTTATTCCTTGTTTTACCTGTTTGAAATCAATCGCCATTTGCGACAGCCTTTTGGAAATCATCGTAACGATAATGTCCTTTGTTTCGCCCCTCATCCCCTGAAGCACATTGGTTATCATCGCTTGTTCAGCATCAGAAAGAATCACTTCTGCATTTGGCTGAAGAACGCTGTTTTCCTGCTGAAGCTTGGTCAGGCCATTGGCCAATTCCTTTCTCGAAGCAAGTTCTCTGCCCTTTTCCTGAAGATGGACTGCCTTCTGATGGGCTTCTTTTAGTGATGACAAATTTATCTCGCTATGGCCTGCGGCTTCTGTTAAAAACGGCGGGATCTTCTCCAGCAAGGCAGGTAGAGAGGGTTCATGCTGAACAGCCTTCACTAGTTCCAGAAATGCCTTGGTTAAAGGACTTTGGCCCACTCCGGTTTCTTTTGGGAGGGCAGTCTCTGAACTTTGTGATGCAATTTGTATACTGTTTTCCAGCTTAGCAGCTCCCGTTTGTTCCTTTACAAATTTGGCCGGATCCAATTCATAGCCTATAGCTTTTAAGATTTTTTCCAAAGAGGCAGTTAACGGCTCGCCATGTAATGCGGAGTGCACGGCTTTTATATGTATAGGTGTTAATTCTATATTTTTATTCATTAATGCTTGGATGGAGTTTAACTTCTGCTCAATGGTCCCAGCTTCATTTTTCAAAAAGTGGCTTAAAACGGCTATCACTTCTTTTGTAAGTGAATATCCTTTTGCCTCCCACAGAGCTGCAGCTTGCCGCAAGTCTGGACTAGCAATATTCTTCAAAAGAGACTCAGCTGTTTGCCCCATTGCAGGTTTTATATTGTCCTGCTTGCTGATAGCCTTAACTACAATTTGATCGCTATTAGCGTTAGATACCTCAACCATTGCCCGATTCTGTGCAGGAACCTCCCCTTCAAACTTAACGGTCAGTTCCGTCCCCTTCATTAGCACGACCGCTTCGTTATTCGGTTTTCTTTCCTTGATAACAATAGAAGTAATATCATTCTTGTTAATTGATAAAGTAGAATCTGCTATTTTATTTTGCGGAAACATATTACCTCTAATTTCCATATTCACGTCCACCACACTCCAAATCAAATACCTATTGGTAATATCGGCTATATGCTAAGGAATTCAAGGCGTTGCAGGCAGGACAAATTTACCAATCTATGTATAAAAAAAGAGAAGTGATGGAACACCTCTCTGTTTATTATTTATCCAATTTTCACTGCTAAGCTTTCGCCTTTTTCTTCAAAATACTGATTCATAAGCAAATCTAATTTTATCGAAAGCGTAATATATTCAGTATTCCCGGGGCCCTTTGCCTTGTATATCTCTTTTAATTTTTTTCTAAGCTCCAGGATTTCGGCTAAAAGTTCGACATCTTCCAATTGTTCATGGTCCTTCAATTTCATCATACACACACCTTTAATTAATTTTTATTGAAAAATGATTGAGGAATGTAGAATGAATAATCATAATCCATGGTGTTAAACCTCGTATTTCCAAAACCTATAAGATACTATCACATGGTCATTACCCTTGAAAATACTAAATAGGATACTTGGAAAATTCTCAAAACTTCATTGAAATGCTAATATAATAATTTTGTCGAAAAACGTCGTGAAAACGCTTAATTGTTCATCTTTACAATGAAGTAAGATTTTTTTTAATATATTAAAATAAAACAAAGTAATAATTTTCTAACAATAGATTGGAGGACCAAATGGAGATTAGACTGTTAACACCCTCAGATGCGGATTATTATTTTCATATAAGATTAGAAGCCTTGAAAAATAACCCTGAGGCATTTGCCGTAAGCTACGAAGAGGAAAAAAGCCAGACAGCAAAAAAGTATAAAGAAAGATTTCAAGCAGAAGGTTCATTTACCTTTGGTGCTTATGAAAACAATCAGCTAGTTGGAACGATCACCTTGGTAAAAGAAACATTGTATAAACTTAGACACCGGGCAAATATTTTTGCCATGTATGTAGCACAGGATAGACGCGGATTAGGGATTGGAAAAAAACTTTTAGAAGCAGCAATTAATAAAGCCAGGGAACTAGACGGGGTTGAACAAATTTACCTTACTGTAGTAGCCACAAATCTGCCGGCCAAACGGCTGTATATCTCCTTTGGCTTTGAGGTCTTTAGTATGGAAAAGAGGGCAATGAAATTAGATGATGTGTATTTAGATGAAGAGCATATGGTTCTTTTTATAAAATAGGCAGTGGTCTTAATGGTGATTTAATGAATTAGTTGATTGGAGCGGAAATCAACGGCGATATCTAACCGACCCTTTTGGGTCATTAAATCTAAATTTTTCCTCAGTATGGGGTAAAATATAATTAATAAACTCAGGATCTACCCCAATATCTTTGCCGTGTTTTTAGGAGGAAAATTTAATGCCATCCATAAATGACGTTATCCTGCGCATTCAAAATATTAAATATTCATCAACTGCGATATATTCTGGCTTGGAAATTCTCCTTGTATTAGATGGGGAATTAGCGGTTGAAACGGATCGATCTGTCCACCAGTTGGGTGAGGACCATTTATTTGTCATTAATCGCAACCAGCCTTATGAAATTCGCGGCATCCGAAAAAACACGGTGCTGAAAATGAGTATTCCTGATTCTTTTCTGGCCCACTTTTATCCTGAATATCGCTTCCATACCTTCGATTTATTTTCTCCTGACATTGACAGAGGAAAGGAAAATACGATTACAGAATTGCGAAAGCTTCTTGCTGAAATGATGGTGATCCATTTCCGGCAAGAAGAAGGATATAAACTAGAGATGAGTGAACGGATTGCGAAAATTTTGCTTATCTTAATTCGGAGATTTAAAGCAGATGAAACAATTGAATCCGATGTCTATGTGGAAGATGACCGATTAAAGGGAATCCTAGCCTTCATTGAACAGCATTATACAGAGCCCCTTACATTAGATGAGGTCGCAGATAGATTTTATTTATCATCCAGCTATTTTTCGCGTTATTTTAAAAAGCAGTTAGGGACTGGATTTACCCGCTATATGATGAATATTCGCTTAAAACATAGCTTGAAGGATTTATTATACACAAAGGATTCCATCACAAATATCGCCTTAAAGCATGGATTCCCTAACGCTAAAGCATTTACGAATTTATTTAAAGAGGTCTATGGAGAAACGCCTGTCTCCTATCGTGAAAAAAATGCTAAAGAACCAGTAAATGCTGTGCAAAATTATGATATGGAAGATAAAGAAACGCTGCTAAACTCGCCTGAAATGATGATCAAACTAAGACTCTTAATTTCAGAAGGAGAAGATACAAAAACGATTAGTGATTTAGAAACCAATTTCGAATCGGTAACAATTGATATCGAATCTCCTTCAAAACAGAAGTTACATCATCCAGACAATCTATTGATGATTGGCGAACTGAAAGAATTGCAGAAAGAAAGTGTACGAAAGCAAGTGTTGTTAGCGAAAGATGGTTTGAAAATTAAATATGTCGGGATCCATAGGCTTTTAACAGGAAGGACGATTGCTCCTGAAGTAGAAACGGATGAATTAATTCCAACGACATCCCCTTATTACAATTCAGATGAGGCCATTGAGTTTTTAAAAGCCAATCAATTATCTTTATATATTCATGTCAAATATAACCGGATTGCATCCGAGCAGGAGGCTTATTTAGAAAAACTGCAAAGATTCTTTAAACATTGTGTCACATTGTTTGGAAACAGCTATGTTGAATCGTGGTGCATCATGATTACGGACGCTGCAGATCACCATCGAAATCAAAAAGAACTGGAAACCTTTTATATAAAAATTTACGGATTGCTAAAATCCATCATCCCTAATCTTAGAATCGGCGTTCTTTTACCCTTTTCCTATAACCAAGGTGTGATAGATCGGCATGATCAATGGGTTCTCCAGCAAAGTGAATATGTTGATTTTATTGCCTTCCAAGCAAATACACATGAAATCATTGATTATCAAAAACTAGATGATACCAATTTTGATTTGGCTAAAGACTTTATTAAAGAAAAAACGGAGAAATTAAAACGATATTTAAAACAATACGCGATTGAGAAACCGCTTCACTTAATAACTTGGAATACGATTTCGGGTAATACCCGCTATACCAATGGCACCTTTTTTCGCGGGGCTCTAGTTTTTAATAATGCGATCAGTGTTTCAGATAAGGTGGAAATACTCGGTTTCTGGATCAACACGGAGACGCATGAAAAAAGTTTGGATGTGAACAGTATTCCTTTAGAAGGCATGGAAATGTTCCATTATTTTAACGGCAAACGGCCAGTGTTTTTCGCGATGTCCTTTTTCAACCGATTACGCGGACATATCATCGCTAGAGGGCCATTATTTGTAATGACGGAAAATGAGCTGGGTTATCAGCTTGTTCTCATGAACTCGACGATCATTAATCCGTTTTTATCCATCGAGGATTCGTTTCTTCAGAAATTAATGAAGGAAATGCGAGTGACGATTAACGGGATTCCTAGCGGGAAGTACCAAATTCGCAAGTTTATTTTTGATAAAGATCATGGCGCCTTGTACAAGCTTTGGTGGGAAAATAACAGTGAGTTTGGGATTGACCATGAAATTATTGACTACATAACACGTTCCAGTCACCCATCACTAGAAGTATTTGATGAAACCATTGATGGGGAATGGACCATGTATTCCTACCTCACTGTCAATGCCATTCACTTTTTTGAAATACGAAAGGTCTTGTTCTAGGTAAAAAAAGTACCGTACATTTTCGTCCCATATTTGCTAGTGTTAATAATTTCACGCAGGAATAAAAAGAATACGACAAAAAAAGCCTCTTTTTAAAAGGGGCTTTTTTTTATAATAATCTACGAAAAGAAAAAACACCGGTAGTTTCACAATCTTTTCATGTTATAAAAGCTACTCGAAATTTGCAGCAGCACTACTTAGGAGGTAGTAAACATGGAAAATAGTTATAAAGGTACAAACAAATTACTTACAGGGATTGTCTTTGGGGTTCTCACCTTCTGGCTATTTGCTCAATCATTGGTCAATGTGGTCCCTGCCGTCCAAAAAGACTTGGGCGTTTCCCTTGGAACATTAAATATTGGTATTAGTTTAACAGCCTTATTCTCAGGTTTGTTTATTGTCGCCATGGGTGGTTTAGCGGATAAAATCGGCCGGAAGAAGATTACTAATATCGGACTGATTTTAAGCATTATTGGTTCACTTTGTTTAGTTTTTGCTAATGGACCTGTTCTTCTTGTGATCGGCCGGATTATTCAAGGCTTGTCCGCTGCCTGTATCATGCCTGCTACGATTGCTTTAGTTAAATCTTATTATGAAGGTGCCGAGCGTCAGCGTGCACTTAGCTACTGGTCTATCGGTTCTTGGGGTGGATCTGGTGTATGTTCATTTGCCGGCGGTTTAATTGCCACTTACTTAGGCTGGAGATGGATCTTCATTTTCTCCATTGTAATTGCCGCACTTGCTTTATTACTAATCAAAGATGCGCCTGAAAGCAAAACAGAAACTTCAGGAAAGTTCAAGTTCGATTTCGCTGGCTTAATGATCTTTATTGTTGTCATGCTTGCTTTAAACGTGTTGATTACCTTTGGTGCTGATTTAGGCTGGACAAGTCCTATGTCCTTGATCATGGCAGCAGTGACCATTGTTGGTGCGATTCTCTTCATAAAAGTAGAAAAAAGCAAAAAAGTCGTCCTTATTGACTTCAGCTTATTTAAAAACAAACCATATACAGGGGCAACATTCTCAAACTTTTTGTTAAATGCCATTGCCGGGACAATGGTTGTTGCCAATACGTATGTCCAAGTCGGCCGCGGTTTCAGCGCCTTCCAATCCGGTATGTTATCACTTGGTTACTTAGTGGCTGTGTTAGCGATGATTCGCGTCGGTGAGAAAATTTTACAAAGAGTTGGTGCTAAGAAGCCAATGCTTTGGGGTTCAGTGATTACAACAGCAGGTGTTGCGATTATGGGCTTAACCTTCTTGCCTGATTTAGCTTATACCGTTGTCGTATTTATTGGTTACGCCTTATTCGGTCTTGGCCTAGGGATCTATGCAACTCCATCAACAGATACTTCTGTATCCAACGCTCCATCGAATAAAGTCGGTGAAGCTGCAGGGATTTATAAAATGGCAAGCTCACTTGGAAGCTCTTTCGGGGTCGCGATTTCTGCCACTGTATATAGCGTCATGTCTGCTAGCAACCTGGAGGCAGGGGCAACTTGGGGCATTATTACGAACGTGATCTTTGGTGTATTAGCCCTTCTTTCCATCATCTTTATGGTGCCAAAAAATGCAGGTAAAGAAGATCAAGAGGCAAACGCAGGTCAGGCTGCCTAAAGAAAACTTATTTTGAGCGGAGGAACAGACAATGAAAAGTAAATTAATGACCATGCTTGAAGAACGCAAAGACGAAATCATTCAAATCCGCCGGACTTTGCATGAAAATCCTGAGCTTTCCTTCCAAGAGGAAAGAACCAGCCAGTTCATTGAGGATTTTTATAAAGGCAAAGATGTACATGTAGATACAAATGTTGGCGGAGGACATGGAGTCATTGTGACCATCAAAGGCGGAAAACCAGGTAAGACCATTGGGCTGAGAGCCGATTTTGACGCACTGCCAATCGAAGAGGAAACTGATGTGCCGTTTAAATCAAAAAATCCAGGTGTCATGCATGCCTGTGGCCATGATGGCCATACAGCTTACTTGCTTGTTCTGGCAGATTGCTTGATTCAATTAAAGGATGAAATCCCTGGTACAATCAAAATTATTCACCAGCCTGCAGAGGAAGTACCGCCAGGCGGTGCGATCGGCATGATTGAATCTGGTTTATTAGATGATCTAGACAATATCTTCGGCATTCATTTACTGCCGCTTGGCCCCTCTGGTTTAGTAGGGTATAACAGCGGATATGTATTCCCTGGCCGTGCGTACTTTAAATTGAAAGTCCAAGGTGTCGGCGGGCATGGATCTTCTCCACACTTGGCCAATGATTCAATTGTGGCCGGTGCCCATTTTGTCACAGCGATTCAAACAGTGGTTAGCCGCAGGTTAAATCCATTTGATATGGGGGTTGTCACCATCGGTTCATTTGATGGAAAAGGTACCTTTAATGTCATTAAAGATAGCGTGGAAATTGAAGGTGATGTTCGCGCTATGACGGAAGAAACGAGGGAAACAATCGAACGGGAAATTCGCCGCATCGCTAACGGAATCCAAGAGGAATTCAATGTGACTTGCGAATTAACCTATACACCAGACTATCCGCCGCTTTACAATGACCCGGAAGTGACGGAACTGGTTGCTTCTTACTTAAAAAATGCAAATGATAAAGACATTACAGAGGTTCAGGAATTTGCACCAATGGCTCCTTCTGAGGACTTTGCCCATTATGCAAAAAAATTCCCAGCCTGCTTCTTCTACATTTGCTGCACACCAAAAGGGGTTGAAAAGCCATACTTTAACCATCATCCTAAATTTGATATCGATGAAGATGCCCTTTTAGTAGCAGCAAAAGCAGTTGGAACAGTGGTTTGTGGGTATTACAATATGTAGTTGTGAAAAAATGAGGACGGTTTTCCTTATACAGGGGGACCGTCCCCATTTTTTAATTTGGACGTGAACAAGCACGAAAACTCTGTTCGATAATTTAAGAAAGCGTATTGACTTCCAATAGGTTAGCAGATATCATTATTATTAATTTCATAATTGTCAATCTTCTTATCAAGAGAGGTGGAGGGACTGACCCTGAGAAACCTCGGCAACCAGCATTCCTTTGCACGGTGCCAATTTCAGAGGAATATTTTTTTCCGAAGATGGGAAGGCGGAAACGGATCGCTCTTTATTAAGTTCCTCATCCCCTTCTGTCTTGATTCGCGGAAGGGGATTTTACTATTTGTAGCTTTGTTTTATCGCAGTTGTGTATTGGGCTTAGTTAGGGCATTGCGTAACTCACAAAGGAAAGGTAAGGGGGAACTTATAAATGTCGGCGATTCATATAGCCTTGTTAGGACACGGTACAGTTGGAAAAGGCGTCTATGCCACCATTCAATCTCATCAGGAAAAGCTTCAAGCCCTTTTTGGAAAAGAAGTAAAAATTGTTGGCGTACTAGTAAAGAACTTATATAAACATCACTTAGAGGATCCAAGTGTACTACTAACTGATGATTTTGAAAAAATCATCTCATTGGAAAAATTAGATGTAGTCATCGATGCCATTTCAGGGAAAGAACCATGTTATTCTTACTTGAAGCAGGCCATCCAGCGTGGCTGCCATGTTATCACAGCGAATAAAGAAATGTTTGCCCATCATGGGACTGATTTGAAGCAATTAGCGATCGAAAATAATGTATCATTGGGATTCGAAGCAACAGTTGCAGGCGGAATCCCTGTCATTCAAACACTTAGACAGCTGCTGAACGTCAATAACATTCAAAAAATCCAAGGCATTCTTAATGGAACCTCAAACTTTATTTTGACAAAAATGAGAGAAGAAAACCTCAGCTTTGAGTCTGCGCTCAAGCTAGCACAGGATAATGGATTTGCTGAAGCCGATCCAACCAATGATATCGAAGGCTTTGATGCTTTCTATAAAGCAATGATTTTAAGCGAAGTCGCATTTGGGAAATCGCCGGACTGGAAACAGGTCGTTCGCCAAGGGATTCGCAGAATATCCTATGAGCAAATTGAACTCTTTTCCTCATTAGGATTGCGATTTAAGCATGTCGCCTCCATCGAACAAACGGCCAATGGCATTCAATGCTCCGTTAAACCTGTCCTTGTCAATGAACAGC
This sequence comes from Cytobacillus sp. MT66, assembly GCF_058792595.1. Classification (NCBI taxonomy): domain Bacteria; kingdom Bacillati; phylum Bacillota; class Bacilli; order Caryophanales; family Bacillaceae; genus Cytobacillus; species Cytobacillus sp. MT66. The sequence goes on along the minus strand of NZ_JBXAFB010000006.1, from coordinate 91,425 downwards.
ATCCTTTTTATCATGTAGAAGGCGTGCAAAATGCCGTTTCCATTGATGGGGATATTGTTGGGAATATCAGCCTTCAAGGTCCTGGTGCTGGAATGTTCCCTACTGCTAGTGCTATTGTTGAAGATTTAGTGCATATTGATAGAAAAATTACAGCCCCTTCACATTCAGAACAAAAATTTGCAAAAAGTGAGGCAGCTGTTGTATCTTATTGGGCAATCTGCGGGGATCTAAATACGTCCCTTCTGCCTCCCGCAACGGAAGTAATCGAAAGAGTTCGTCACAATGTATTCATTGTAAAATCATCTGAAGAGGACTTAAATGCTATTAAAATCCCACAAGTACAGATTTATCAAGTACTGGGTGAAGTAAACAAAGAAAAAGTCGTGGCAACTTATTAAATAATGGTGTTTCAAGTTGGGGGCATGCGATTAGCTAGAAGTATTGGCTGATCGCATGCCCTCTCTCTGTGCCTCGCCTGGCAAGTTCTTCAATTTTTTGGTAAACTATTACTCACTTTGAGGGAGTCTTGCAGATGACCCTTTTACCCAATGAGGTGAAGGAATGGAACAAACAGCATTGATTAGTATAACCGTCATTCTTGGCCTTGGGATCTTTTCACAATGGCTGGCCTGGCGGATCCAATGGCCGTCGATTGTCATTATGTCCATTGCTGGTTTGCTTATTGGACCTATTTTTGGATTCATTAATCCGAAAGAGGCATTGGATGAGCTTTATAGCCCGCTGATTTCTTTGGCGGTCGCGATTATTTTGTTTGAAGGAAGCTCAAGCCTGGATATTCGAGAAATCAAGGGCATTTCGAAATCTGTATTCCGAATTGTTACGGTGGGAGCTTTTCTAGCGTGGATCGGCGGTTCGCTTGCGGCGCATTTCATTGCTGGATTAAACCTGGAAATTTCGTTCATCATTGGCGGATTATTTGTTGTCACCGGGCCAACCGTCATCATTCCATTGCTAAGGCAAGCGAAACTAAAGCCGCGTACAGCTGCTGTTCTCAAATGGGAAGGCATTATAGTTGATCCTGCAGGTCCATTGCTGGCTCTGTTTGCCTACCAGGTGATCAAGGTGCTGACCAATGAAATGCTTCATTTCCCCTATTTGTGGAACTTCTTTTTAGGTGCCCTGCTTGCGATATTACTAGGATATGTCATTGGACTGGCTATCAGCATCATGGTCAGCAAGGGCTTTCTCCCGGAATATTTGAAGTCCCCCATCATCTTATCCTTTGTACTGATCTGCTTTACGATTGGCGAAGTGATTATGCATGAAACTGGGATGCTGGCAGTAACGGTCATGGGACTCACTTTAGGACGGACAAAGAAGTACGTATCGTCTCTTGGCAGTATCAGTCACTTTGTGGAAAACATCTCTGTTCTCTTAACATCGACGATTTTTATTTTGCTGACATCATCGCTAACAAGAGAAACAATTGCAGAAGTCTTCACACTGCCCATTATCGGATTCGTTCTTGTGATGCTATTCATTGTCCGTCCGTTATCTATTTGGCTCTCGACGATTCGGACAGAACTGACATTTGCTGAAAAAACGCTGATTGGCTGGATTGCTCCAAGGGGAATCGTTGCCTTAACCGTTTCCGGATATTTCGCAGCGATTCTGCTCGAGGATGGCTATCAAGGGGCTGGCATTCTTACAGCTTTGACCTTTGCACTTGTGTTTATCACGGTTTGTGCTCATGGGTTTACGATCGGTCCATTGGCGAAGAAACTGGGACTTGCCAGTACAGACCCGCCCGGCGTTCTAATCGTTGGCGCAAGCAGCTTTTCTGTTGCGTTTGCCAATCAATTAAAAGAAACGGGCATTCCGGTAATCATATTCGATTCCTCCGGTGACAGGCTGCGCCCAGCACAATTGAAAGGGATCGCTACACATCAAGGGGAAATTCTATCTGAACATACACAATACGAGGTTGACCTTACCCCTTATGAAACCATCCTGGCGATGACTGGCGATGCCGCTTATAATGCACTCGTTTGCCAGTCCCATATTCCGGAATTCGGTTATCAAAACACCTTTGCCCTGCCGGTGAAGCCAAATAACCATGCAGATCACAATGAATTGTCAACGGCTCTTAAGGCGCACTTACTTTTTGGAGAGGACGCCATCTTTACCGAACTGAACCGGAAAATCAATATTGGTTACACGTTAAAAACAATTGAAATGAATCAGAAAAATAAAATTCAAAAAGAGGATATTCCAGCTGGAGTTACCCCGCTCTTTATCATGAAAAAGAATCATACACTAACCTTTGTAACACTGAAAAAGAGATTTGTTTTAGATGAAGGCGACCAGCTTGTTGTATTGACGGAGGATAACAAAGAGGAGACTGTCTCGTAGATAAGACAGTCTCCCTTTTTTCATGAAACAAGAAAACCGAAGCGTGCCTGTGCAACGTTTCGAAAACTGCTCCAGTGTTTCAGGATTTATTACTATTTTTGTGTTTCGGCTTGAAATATAAGCCAAGTTCCTTTTTCTCTTTTGCTAATGAGCGATAAAGTGACAGCATCATTAATAAAAGAATGAATGAAAATGGGAATGCCGCAGCAATTAACGCATTTTGCAGCGCTTGTAATCCACCGCTATATAAAAGAATTAATGCGACAGCAGACTGCGCAATACCCCAAGATAGTTTTACAGAATTAGGCGGTGTGAGTGATCCATAGGTTGTTTGCATGCCAAGAACGAATGTTGCTGAGTCAGCAGAGGTGATAAAGAATGTACAAACAAGAGCGATCGCTACGATTGAAAGCAGCGTGGACCATGGGAATTCATTAAAGATGGCAAATAGGACTTCCTCATTGGCAAATTGCGTTAAATCAACATTCCCTGCATGCTGCACATCAATCCCCGATGTGCCAAACACGGCAAACCACATGAAGCTGACAAGGGATGGCAGCAAGAGAACGCCAATGATAAATTCACGAATGGTTCTGCCCTTTGATACACGAGCAATAAAGATACCAACGAATGGGGACCAGGAAATCCACCATGCCCAGTAAAAGATTGTCCAGCCATTAATCCATGAACGGTGTTCTTCATTAAGAGGAGCGATTCTAAAGCTCATGTGAACGATATTTTGAATGTATCCCCCAAGTGTGTCAGTAAACATGTTCAATATTAAAATGGTTGGACCCGCAATGAACATGAGTATAAATAAGGCAATCGCTAAAACCATATTGGTATTGCTTAAATATTTGATGCCTTTTCCTAATCCAGACCATGCCGATATGATAAATAGAACGGTAACAACAGCAACTATGATAATTTGAACGGTAAAATTATTTGGGATTCCAAATAAAAATGATAAGCCGCCATTAATTTGCGCTGCGCCAAACCCTAAAGTGGTCGCAACCCCAATCACAGTAGCAAACACGGCTAAAACATCAACAAGGATTCCTAATGGCCCTTCCATTCTTTTTCCTAAAACGGGTTTTAATGTAGCTGAAATGAGGCCTGGCTCATCTTTGCGGAATTGATAGTAGGCTAAGACTAGGGCGACGATAGCGTATATAGCCCATGCGTGTATACCCCAGTGGAAAAATGTGTATCTCATGGCCTCTTTCTGAGCAGCAGCTGTTCCACCCTCGGCTAATGGAGGATTAATAAAGTGCGATAGCGGTTCCGCAGCTCCCCAAAATACTAGACCAATCCCCATACCTGCGCTAAATAACATAGCAAACCATGAGACATTGGAGAACTCCGGCTTGTCACCGGGCTTACCCAGTCGAATCGCTCCAACGGGACTGAAAATGAGGAAAATACAAAAGACGACGATGATTGAAACTAAAATTAAATAATACCAGCCAAAGGCTGTTGTAAGAAATTCCTGCAGATTGCCTGTAGCTTCTTCAAAACTTTCCGGCGCCGTCACACCGAAAATAACAGCTGCAAGAACCATGGCAAGTGATATCCAAAAAACATTTGAAATTCTTCGCATCGAATGCTCCCTTCTTAATAAAATCAAACGAATGAATAGTCATACGACTGTGATTGTCACCTTTAAAAAAATCCCATAAAACCCATTCCACTCAAACAATTTCCTGCATTTTTCGACACACATACTATTTCAGTATAGTACAAATAGGAGGAGATATCTAACCATAGGGCTTATACGTCTTATTTAGGGGATATTGGGGTGTTGCTGTAGCGGTGGCTATATATTTGGGATTTACCTTATAATACCCGGGTTATAGTTGTTCAAAACCCCGGAGAAACCCTGGACGGGATTCCAGGGCATCTCCTGCCAGCAGTAAAGACACCCTCTTCATAAGGACAAGGTGCCTGTCCCTCTGTCCTTTTCGGCTGTCCCTTTAATAATAATTTTGTTCTTTATAATGAATTTTTGAATACCTTAAATTGAACATGATTTTTGGAGATGAGCAGTTAATGAACAGATCTTATAAGATGGTTATTTTTTGTTTGCTTGTTTTGGCTGTCTTTGGCTCAATTCTCTTTTTATCAAATGGTGAAAATAATGAGGTGATTCCCGAGTCTGAAAATGGCACTAATGCTCAAAACACCACTGGAAAAATAACGTCTGATAGTGATGGTGATGATGTTATGGATCATACTTCTGAATTTAAGGACTCTGATAAAGTTTCCATCTTTAACCACGACGGATGGGAATTGGTTTGGCATGATGAATTCGCAGACTCCTATTTAGATCTCACAAAATGGAATATTGAAGATTGGGCAGCACAGAAGAATAAGGAACTGCAATATTACTCTCCAAATAATGTAATCGTTAAAAATGGGTTTTTAAGATTAATAAGCAAGGCCGAGAAATACCAAGGGAAAAACTACACATCTGGGGCCGTTCATACAAAAAATAAGTTTGACTTTTTATATGGAAAAGCGGAAATGAGAGCTAAGCTTCCTGCAGGGCAAGGAATGTTCCCTGCCTTTTGGATGATGACAGATAAGGAACACACCTGGCTTCCTGAAATCGATATTATGGAAATGCTTGGCCATCTGCCTAATGAGGTTTGGATGGTTGCCCATTGGTTAGGTGAGGACGGAGCTTTAAAAAGTGAATCTGCTTCCTTTAGAGGTCCTGACTTCACCAGTGATTTCCATACCTTTAGTGTTGAGTGGACACCAGACTCTCTTACGTGGTTTATCGATGGTGTAGAAAGATTTAAAACAAACACATATATCCCTAGTGAAAAGATGTATTTATACCTAAATACAGCAGTTGGAGGAAACTGGCCAGGATCTCCTGACCATACTACTATTTTTCCAGCGATATTTGAAATTGATTATGTCAGGGTTTTTAAACAAGTAGACGAGTAAGTTACACAATAGGATTAAACCTTTAAAGGGATAATCCTATTCCGTATTTACTATTGTTTTATCGTTCTTTATATGGAACTAATTTACCATTTAAAGCAAACACCCTTGCTTGATCTTCATGTCTTCAACAGCCTTTTTAAAAATGGAGGAAACTTTATGTTACTAATAATCACCTTAGTCCTCTTTAGCTTTTTTGTTTTGTTCCAAACTCTTTACATTTTTATCCCCCTTTATACTAGCAGGTCAACAAACAGACTTTATCCGGAAAAGGAAAAAGGAATTAGCGTATTGATTCCTGCATACAACGAAACACTTGTCATTGAAAATTGTATAATGGGGATTTTGAATGTTCAGTACAGTAATTTTGAAGTTCTGTTTATTAATGATGGCTCCACTGATGACACAATGGAGACATTCCATAAACAGCTCATGTTAGCTGAAACCCCAAGATCGACACTAGGTGTTTTAACTCATGAAAAAGTTAAAGGGGTTTACCGTTCGCAAATATATCCTAATATCTGGGTGATTGATAAAGAAAATGGAGGAAAGGCGGATGCTCTTAACACTGGAATAGATTTTGCAGAGAAAGAAATCATTATTACATTAGATGCGGATAGTATTCTTGAGACAAATTCGTTAAATGAAATGAACCTGTCGTTTGAGGATGATTTTATTGTAGCTGCAGGCGGATTAGTGAATATTGTCCAAGGCTATCAAAATAACGGGAATAAGATTATACCTTGCTTCAAAATACCTGGCCTCATTCGGTTTCAAGTGATTCGATATTTAACAGGTTTTTATATGAACAAAATTACTCAATCAAAATTCTCTTCACTTACGGTGATAGCAGGTGCCTTTGGTGCCTTTCGACGGAGCGTTTTAATCCAGGCAAATGGTTACCGAAAGACAGTGGGAGAAGATATGGATATTACTCTGCGTATCCAAGAATTGATTGGAACCAGTTTGAAGGGAAAGCGAATTATTTTTGTCCCTGAAGCGGTTTGTTATACAGAATGTCCTGCAAGCCTGAAAAGTTTATATAGGCAGCGAATCCGATGGCAGAAGGCTTTTATTGATTGTGTGATTACCTTTCGTAAGTCGTTTTATCGAAAAATTAATTTTAAAGCGTCCACATTCTTGCTTATTGACTCTCTCTTACTTGGTACGTTATCAGCATACACCCTCCTATTCATTCCAATTATCATCCTTATCTCCATGAACCATTTAAAATTATTATTCTTCCTATTTACTATTTCAGCTGTTCTAGCCATTATGCTTAATATTGCAACATTACTAGTTTCAAGGAGGTTTGGTCACTTGTATAGTTTAAGAGACTATATTTCACTCATTTTATTCCTCCCGATTGAAGTCATGTTCTATAGGGTGACAGAAGTATTTTTTGTTACATTTGGGACGGTCTGCTACTTTTTTAATAAGGATGGGTGGAGCCGTTCAGAAAGAATTGGCAAGCAAATCATCATTGATACAGAAGTAAAAGTTAATGTTAGGAATACACTTGGGGGTTAAACATATGGGGAAGTATGCCATCACTAATATTTTATTTACGATAACTTTTTTAGCGTTTTTCACCCCTCTCTGCTATTTATTGTACGACTATGTTTCAGGTTATGGATTTTCACCCGCATCTGCCAAAGAATTACTAAGTGATTCTAACATCTCTCCCATTTCTGTTAATCGAGATTTCTCGCAAGCAGAAAAAGGGCACGCTAAAAACGTAACCGTTCTAATGTATCATCAGATTATTCCAGAGGACCAACTGAACGATTTATATGTCACAGAAGATGGCAAGCTTGTTGACACAGTCGTAACACTTGAAGAGTTTACCAAACAAATGGACTATTTAAAGGAACATAACTATACAGTTCTATCATTAAAGGAATTCGAGCTTTTTATGACCAGCGAGAAAAAGGTTCCAGTCAAAAGTGTTTTAATTACCATTGATGACGGATTTAAAAATGCTTTTGAATTTGCCTATCCTGTCTTAAAAGAACATGGATTTTATGCGGTCCATTTCATGATTACTGGAATGATTACAGACAAAACCGTTCCATATAACTCTTCCAAATTACAATATGCGAGTATAGAAGAATTGAAAAAAGCATCAGATGTCTTTGATTACGGAAACCATACACATTCCTTCCATCGAAGAGATCAGAACGAAGTTGCCTACTTAAGATCTTTTGGCAAAGATGAGGCAAAAAAGGATATTTCCAAAGCAAATGAATGGCTAGGACGCTCAGATGCCTTTGCAGCACCATATGGGGAGTACACCAACACTACATTAGATATTTTAAAAGAACTAAATGTCAAAATGGCCTTTACGGTTAAGCACGGCTATGCAGAACCGTCACAGCACATTTTGGAGGTTCCTAGGATTAGCATTCACCCAGCTTACACGATTGAGGATTTTAGATATATTTTAGAACAACAAGAAACTCTTCAAGAGAAAACTTCGACAACGGGTGATGCATTTGACAGGATTAGTTTGTATTAACCTCAAAGGACAAGGTGCCTGTCCCTCTGTCCTGCTGTGGACAGGCACCTTGTCCTGTTTATTTTCATACGATTTTTCGATATAATAATATCATTGGAAATTTTATAATAGTTTAGTAGTTAGGAGTGTAGTTGAGTATGACGAGTAATAGCGTAGAACAGAGAAATGGATATTTTGGAGAGTTTGGCGGAAGTTTTATTCCGGAACAGCTTCAAAAGGTAATGGATCGGATTGAAGAGCAATTTCTTAAAATCAAAGATGATCCTAAGTTTACTAATGAGTTGAACTATTATTTAAAAGAGTATATTGGCAGAGAGAACCCATTAACCTTTGCAGAGAATTTAACAAAGCGGGTTGGCGGGGCAAAAATTTATTTAAAACGTGAAGATTTAAATCATACGGGTGCCCATAAAATTAATAATGCCCTTGGTCAAATTCTATTAGCGAAACATATGGGAGCGAAACGAATTATTGCGGAAACAGGTGCGGGACAACATGGTGTAGCCACTGCAACCGCATGCGCAATGTTTGGTCTAGAATGTGTTATTTATATGGGGAAAGTGGATACCGAACGTCAAAAACTGAATGTATTCCGCATGGAACTGTTAGGTGCTAAGGTCGTTGCAGTCGATAAAGGTCAAGGCCGATTAAAAGATGCGGTGGATGAAGCGTTAACTGACTTGATGGAGAACTATGAAAATACGTTTTATTTAATCGGTTCGGCCGTTGGACCGCATCCATATCCAACAATTGTGAAGCACTTCCAAGCGATCATCAGTGCAGAATCAAAGAAACAAATTTTAGAAAAAGAAGGAAAACTGCCAACAGCGGTGGTCGCATGTACAGGTGGCGGAAGCAATGCAATTGGGGCTTTTGCTCATTATATTGATGAAAACTCCGTTCGCTTAATTGGAGTCGAGCCTACGGAAGCACCAACCATGTCGGAAGGCGTTCCTGCTGTATTGCATGGATTCAAAAGCTTTACACTATTAGACGAGAACGGAGAACCGCAGAAGGTGTTCTCGATTGCCGCTGGATTGGATTATCCCGGCGTTGGCCCTGAACACAGCTATTTAAAAGCTAGCGGCAGAGGCGAATATGTGGCCGTTACAGGGCAAGAAGCCTTAGAAGCTTTTCAGCTGCTATCTAAAGTAGAAGGAATTATTCCTGCACTAGAAAGTTCTCATGCTGTTGCTTATGGACTCAAATTAGCTAAAGAGCTTTCACAGGATGATACCATTATTATTAATTTATCTGGTCGCGGAGATAAAGATGTGGACCAGGTCTTCCATATGTTAAATAAATAAGAATAGAAAAATGAACTGACTCAAACTGTCATGAATGCGACTAGTTTGAGTCAGTTTTTTTATAAGATACCCAGCTTCCCTTTTACAGCGCCTCATCCATTGTAAAAAACATCTAATACTTTCCACTTATTCCCCTCCGCTCTATCACTACTTTTATCACAAATTTTATTCTTAATGATTCCTACCAATCTATCATTTTCCATCGATTTACATTTTATTTACGTAATCTACAAATTATCTAAATAATCGCAATCTACACTGATGGTGAACGACAAAGGAGGATGGAAAATGAGAGAATTTGACAAGAACCGGAGAAATTTTTTAAAAAACACTGGAAAAGGTGTAGGAATTGCCCTTGGTGCTGCTATTGCCAGTTCAGTCCCTTTTAACACGGCTTCTGCGGCAGAACCCAATCAACCTAGTCAGTCAAACAAACTTCAATATCCATTTACTTTAGGGATTGCTTCAGGAGACCCGCTACCTGACGGCGTGGTTCTATGGACAAGACTTGCCCCGGATCCATTAAATGGCGGCGGCATGGATAACCATCCTGTTCCCGTACAATGGGAGGTTTCTCTTGATGCTACTTTTCAAAATGTCGTCATGAGAGGAAATGAGATTTCCAAACCACAGCTTGGTCACTCTGTACATATTGAAGTGGAGGGATTAGAACCTTCTACTTGGTATCATTATCGTTTTAAGGCGCATGATCACATCAGCCCAACAGGTAAAACAAAAACCGCCCCTGCCTATAACAGTACGGTGGATCATCTCAACTTTGCTTTTGTTTCCTGCCAAAACTGGCCCGTAGGCTTTTACACGGCCTATCAACACTTAGCCAAGGATGATCTTGATTTAGTTGTTCATCTTGGTGACTATATTTACGAGGGAAAACACAGTTCAAAGGTTCGACCAACTGATTATTCTGCTCCGGAAACCTATACACTTGATGATTATCGTAACCGCTATGCTCTTTATAAATTAGATAGTGACCTGCAGGCAGCACATGCAAACTTCCCATGGATTGTTACATTTGATGATCATGAAGTGGATAACAACTACGCAGGAGACATTCCTCAAGATCCGCAGAAGCAATCAAAAGAGGATTTCTTAGCAAGAAGAGCTGTCGCTTACCAAGCCTACTACGAACATATGCCAATTCGCCGTACTTCCCTGCCAAATGGAAGTGACATACAATTGTACCGTCGTTTATCTTTTGGTAACTTAGTAGAATTCAATGTCCTGGATACACGTCAGTACAGAGATGATCAAGCCAATGGAGATGGCTGGAAAGTGCCTACTCCGGAATCAGAGGATCCAAACCGCACCCTATTAGGTGAGCAGCAAGAACAATGGCTGCTAAATGGACTGGCTGCGTCACAAACGAAATGGAAAGTACTAGCACAACAAGTATTTTTCGCTCACCGTGATGGTGATTTTGATCCAGGAGAAGAATATGTAAGTATGGATGCTTGGGATGGCTATCCAGCTGCCCGTCAGCGAATTACAGACTTTTTAGCAGAAAAGGATATTAAAAACACCGTCGTCCTTACTGGGGATGTTCATACGAACTGGGCAAATGAAATCAAAGTAGACTTCCATGACCCGAATTCAGAAACAGTAGCCGTAGAGTTTGTCGGGACTTCGATTACGTCTAATGGTGACGGATCGGATGTGAATAACAATACCGCACAATACTTAAAAGAAAACCCGCATATTAAGTTTTTCAATAACTATCGCGGCTATGTACGCTGTAAACTGACACAAAACACATGGCAAACCGATTATCAAGTCATTCCATATGTAACAAGACCGGGAGCCCCGATTAGTACACGTGCTTCGTTTGTGGTTGAAGACGGGAAACCAGCGTTGAAGCAACTAACCGCTACACCTTTATAAGGATAAAATTTAGAGAGTGATCAGCTGATCACTCTCTGCAATATTTTTGAAGATATCCCGGATAGGAATTTATAACCGATTTATACGATTGGGGATTTTCAAACAAATCTACAGGCTTTCGGACAAGGTGCCTGTCCCTGTGTCCTCTTACTTACACCCTTTTGTGCCATTTTCGTTTTTGCTTTGTTTGTGTTTAAATTTATGTTTATACATTTTTTTATCGGCTAATTTCGCTAATTCTTCCAGTCGTTTGCCATCATCCGGGTATACTGAGCGTCCAATAGATATAGAAAGATTAATGCTTTTTTACGTTGAAAAGTTTTCTAAATTCTTTTTAATTCTATTTAAAATCGCTTCGGTAGATATAACCTCTTTATTAGGAATGATTAGGAAGAACTCATCTCCTCCCCATCTGGCAACGATATCCATCTTTCTTGTATTTCTAGTAAGTGCTTTAGAAACAGCTTGAATAGCTAAATCCCCAGCTTCATGACCATAGGTATCATTAATTTCCTTAAAATCATCTATGTCTAGCAAGAAGATGTTTAATTTCTGGCCATTTAATTTTTGTGTTATTTCCGGAAAAGCACTATGGACGAATCTTCTATTATAAACCTTACTTAAGAAGTCCCTTTCTGTTAAAAATTTCAGTTTTTCAAAGTTTACCTTGATCAAATAGGTTAATACCAGCTGTAAAAAGATTGGAATAATTAAAAGTGTTATTCTTAACCAATTCTTTTTATAAGTTTCGTAGTTGATATAATCATAAACTACGAAAAGCAAACTAAAGAAAATAATCATAATAAGAAGAATAATAATTTTTCTGATAGAATGTCACCCTTACTATTAATGTCTAACAATAAAAAGAATAGAACATTTCACTTTAAAGTTGATAGGTATTTTATCACAATTTTACCCTTACAAACATGTAGAAAACAATCGAAAAATATCGAAATTTGTATTTTTTAGGTGAATAATCAATTAATATATGGTAGCATTTACCTAGACTATAATCCATGGAACCAAACTTATTCATATTTAAAAATATAAATTAGTTAAAGGCAAATTTATCGAAAGGTAAAGACGCAAAACTAAAGGGGCTTCGATCAATGTCAGATCATGCCAGCCAGTTACCGATAATAAGAAGAGACTAATCGGTTTTCGTTTAGTCTCTTCTTCATTATCCAGAATTTCTAAATACGGAAAATCGAGGATGGTGCAATATGGTAGTAAAGAAGGATCTTATAGGGGTAGATGAAGCAATTGATTATTTCATTAACCATGATGCATTGACGGGTTTATCCAACCGTCATCATTTTTTTAAGCATTTAAAGGAAGTCTTACAAAAAGAAACAACTAAGTCTGCAGCTGTATTGTTCTTTGACCTAGACAGGTTTATGGTCATTAATGACTCGTTAGGCCACGAGATTGGTGACTTGTTATTAAAAGAAGTTGCTCAACGGTTAATCAATTGTTTAGACCAAGCTGATACCTTGGCACGAAATGGTGGAGATGAATTTCTTGTATCCCTTATCAATCTGAATCATAAAGAAGTAATGGATACCATGGAAAGAATCCTTACTTGTTTTGACGAACCGTTCATTGTTGATTGCTATGAAATTTATTCTTCACCAAGTATTGGAGTTAGCTTCTATCCACATGATGGAAAAGATATTGACTCCCTAATTAAAAAAGCCGATGTAGCTATGTATCATGTAAAAAATAATGGCAAGAATAACTTTCAATTTTATCGTTCAAATCAAACAGATCACATACATAATAAATTAGAAATTGAAGTGAATCTGCATAAGGCAATAAATAATAATGAATTCTTTCTGCAATATCAGCCCAAAATGGATCTTTTCACTGGAAAAATGATGGGAATGGAAGCACTTATCCGTTGGGATCATCCGGAAAAAGGAATGGTTTCCCCAGGGGAGTTTATTCCGCTTGCAGAGGAGACTGGCCTCATTATCCCAATTGGGGAATGGGTATTACGAACAGCATGTAAACAGTATAGGGCCTGGCAGGATCAGGGACTTCCACCATTTATTATTTCCGTTAATTTATCTGGCCGGCAGCTCTATCAGCCTAACTTCGCTCAAATTGTTAAATCTGTTCTAGAAGAAACAGGGTTAGATGCAGAATACCTAGAACTTGAAATTACCGAAAGTACCTTAATGGATATCCCTCAAGGATTAAAAGTACTTAACGAATTAAAGACCCTTGGTGTAAAAATCAGTTTAGATGACTTTGGAACTGGTTATAGCTCTCTTAATTACCTAAGAATATTCCCGATTGATGTTTTAAAAATTGATCAATCGTTTGTAAGAAACTCAACCCAAGATTCCACTGATGCAGCCATTGTTAAAACCATTATTACCATGGCTCATCAGCTAGAAATGCAGGTGATTGCTGAGGGGGTGGAATCAAAAGACCAATTAGTCTTTCTTCAACGAAATCATTGTGATGGTGCTCAAGGCTATCTTTTCAGCAAGCCTCTGCCGCCAGAGGAGATTGCACAAAGACATAGGGAAATGGAAGAAATACTCCTTACTTCAGGTATTCAAAGAGAACTTTCCAATCATCAGCCGCTAGAAAATGTATTAGAATTAACTAGGCTAGAACTGGCAGAAAACTCAGAGCTTAAAAAATCTGATAATAGGGTGTGTAAAACTGAAAAGCCTAGCGGATTGAGTCAAATAGCCTCAGGGGTTGCCCATGGAATACGAAATCCTTTGTTATCTATCAAAAACACCCTCCAAATCATGCAAAAAGATCTTGGTAAAGCAAACGATATTGATAACATACTTGCGGAAATAGATAATATCGAAAAAATTATTAATGAGTTATTGTAAAAAATGCCAATATCTTGAGGACCTAAACAGTGAAAAAAAAGAAGCGCTCATTATTATTTGCTTAATGAGAGCTCCTTTTCCTATTTAATATTTAAATGTCGAAATTAATTCCTGCAATTCCTCAGCCATTGATGCTAATGCCTTGGATGAGGATGAGATTTCTTCCATCGTTGCGAGCTGCTCCTCTGTTGATGCGGCAACCTCTTCAGAAGTTGAGGCATTCCCTCTTGCAATACTAGCTAGTATATTTACACTTTCAGATACCTCTTGAATAGCCGATAACGTTTCCTGCGACGTAGCAGAGATCCCATCCATTTGCGGAGTAATTTCTTTAGTACTCTTAAGAATAAGATCAAATTTTTCTATAGCCTCATTAGAAACCCTAACGCCTGACTGCACATCATTAGTCACACGGGCCATCACCTGAACAGCACTTTCTGTATCCTGTTGAATCCCCTGAATGATGTTAAGAATTTCCTTTGCGGACTGTTGAGATTGTTCAGCAAGTTTTCTTACTTCATCTGCGACTACCGCAAATCCTTTCCCGTGTTCCCCAGCACGAGCTGCTTCAATGGCAGCATTAAGAGAGAGAAGGTTGGTTTGTTCGGAAATGCCCGAAATAACCGTTAAAATTTGACTGATCTCTTGTGAACGTTCATATAAAGACTGAATCATCACATTTGACTCTCTAACCGATTGATCAATAGAGGTCATTTGATTAACTGTATCCGTGACAGCCTGTCCGCCTATTTCTGCTTGTGCTGCTGTTTGTACAGCAAGTTCAGATACCCTTATCGTATTTTCAGCAATATGTGAGATCCCTTCAGAAACTTCACTTAGGACTTGGGCATTATGATCAACACCATTCATTTGTTTTTCCGCACTGCCAGCAACCTCTTGAATAGCCGCAGCCACTTGTTCGGTTGCACTGGTGGTTTGATCAACACTTGCTGATAGCTCCTCTGATGAAGCCGCCACTTGCTCTGCATTCTTTTCAACATTTTGAACAAGGTTTCTAAGACTTTCCTGCATGACAGTAAAGGCTTTGCCTAATTGGCCAATTTCATCCTTTGTTTGTACCTCGATATGCTCTGTTAAATCCCCTTTACTGATAGTAATGGCCTTATTTGTTAAATCCTTTATCGGATTAATAATTGATTTAATAATGAAAAATACAAAAATAGCCCCAATTATTAAAGCAATGAATATGACTGCTAATGTTTTCTGCAGGATCGGAGAGGCTGTTTGATCTATTTCAGATAAATACATATTCCCCCCGATTTTCCATCCAGTTGCTTCATTAGTTACATAACTCATTACTTTATCTTCACCGTTTAACTTATAGGTAAATACTCCAATATCTTTGACATACATTTGGTTATAAAATTTATCATCTGTTTGCAATCCTAATTCTTCCGACGGATGAGCAAGAAACTTTTTATCCTCGTCTAAAATTAGCGCATATCCATTCTTTCCAATCTTAATTTGGTCCGTTAACTGCTTAAGATAACTTAGAGAGATATCTATCCCTATCACGCCGCTTCCATCCTTTGTGGCTTGCGAAATAGCAATAACCATATCACCAGTACTTGATTTATATGGTTTTGATACAATAGGCTTGCCCGAGTTTTCCATTGAGGCTTTATACCAATCTCTTTCCCTCGGGTCAAATCCCTCCAGATCTGTCTTCTTAGGTTCTTCTATCAAAATCCCATCTTCTGTCCCAACGTAAACGGCAACTGCCTCTGGATGCATTTTAATATACTTATCTAACTCCCTGCGTAATTCGGGACTATCGACTCCATCAAATAATTCAGGAGAAATCTTCTCAGAAAAATAACCTGCGTCATGCATTTTAGCATCCAAATCTTTATTAATAGATGTATTTAGCAGATTAATATTTTCCCCTATTCCCGCAAGAATCTCTTCTTTAACGGCATCCTTAGCTGATAAAAAGGCTAAGGATCCTATACATATGGACGGAACAATTAATAAAAGAGCAAAGGCTGCTATCAGTTTTGTTTTTATATTTTTAAAAATGCTTGCCACAAAGAGGACCTTCTTTCAAAAAGTATATATATTAAATTTTTATTGATTTGGGGCTTCCTTATTAATGTATTGATCAGCTGCATTTATCCTGTGGAAACGATGTGAAACGCTATTTGGACTTCGATTAAGTTCTTTACCAATTTCTGAGAAGGTAAGGCCTTGACTGCGCAATTTTAAAAGCTTTTGATCTTCTCCAGTTGTCCAAGGGTTGTAACTTCTCTTCTTAATGATCTGCTGTTCCCTCTCAAGTCTCCTCTCAGTCTCGACCCAATCCGGCTCAGGCAGTAATACATTGGGATCAATGTTTAAAAACTGAACTTTTTCCTTATTAACTTTTGCCCAATTCCAAAAATCTTCTGTATTAATAAAGTAAAAGGACTTTGATTTTCTTGTTGCCCTTTTTATGTATGGTAGATCATGTCTCTTCATCCATTCCTTAATGATATTTCGATCTACTTTTAGAATCTTAGCCAATTCACCAATCGTGACAAAACCCGTCTGGAACTTTGTATTAGATAACCCCAACCGTTTGATTTTTACAGCAACGGACTCATAAGAACGGTCCAGTCTTTTTGCAATTGTTGCAATTTTATGGAACCCAATACACTCCTGAACATGATCGATTTCTTGCTTACTCCATTCCTTCCTCACTGACATCCCTTCTCCTTTACAGTTTCATCTTCAAAAAATAAAAATGGCCATTCATCAATACGTTGAATAGCCATAAAGGTATATAAGCATAATTTGATTCATCCTATTAACAAGCTGGTTTTGCTAAATCACTTGACTATATTCCTAGATAATAAGAGTAAACTCTCCTCTCATTACATTAATAATAGGATAAATTAACTAACAACGAATATTGTAAATAATAATTATTAGTAAATCAATATTATTCCAAAAAATTTACTTAGTATTTACAATCCTCAAATTTGAGTAACCTACCCTTTAAAATAGGGCTACAAAAAAGGGGAAGTCATCATTTTAGTATAAAAATTCACAAAATTGTAATATTCACAAAAAGGATTAGTGACCTTTGTCATAGGAGTTTTCACCCAATGAATGATACTATTTTCTAGTGGGATAACCTAGACTTTTTAGATAATTTTAGGAAACCAAAACTTAGGCAATTGCTTAGGTTTTTTTCATGTAAATAAAAAGGGGGGGAAACATTGCTAAAGACTAATATTACATACCTAATCGAGAAAGAGGCCTTTTCTCACAGCTATCAATATATTTATCAAGTTCATGGATTACAAGAAGTAGGAGCGGAGTTCCTTTTTCGTGCGTACGATAAAAATCCAGAAACCATTTTTTATCAGGCAAAAGAGGATCAATTACTTTTTGATCTTGATACAAAGTCGATTTATAAGGCTCTGTCATCATATTTATTATGTGGGCAATCCCTTAAGATTAATCAGCTGTTTTTCAATATTTATCCGTCCACCATTCTGCATAATAGGTTTCCGTGCTTTATCGAATCGCTTCTCAAGTATTGTAAAAATTCACCAAACACTATTGTACTTGAAATTATTGAGTCAGAGAAATGCGATAATTTTACCCTTCTAAAAGAAAGAGTTAGCTATTTAAGAGAGCTAGGGTTTCAAGTAGCCATAGATGATGTGGGTAAGGGCTGGTCGTCACTTAGTATGATTATTGAATTAGAACCCGATTACATCAAATTAGACCGGTATTTCTCAGAAGACCTTTCTCAATCACCACAAAAACAAAAGATGATCAAAATGCTATTAAATTATTTTTCTAATACAAAAACAAAAGTAATTCTTGAAGGCGTTGAAAAAAATAAAGATTTGAATACGGCTAATATGCTGGGCATTCAATTGTGCCAAGGATACTTGCTAAATAGGCCCCAACCGCTTATTCCGATTAAATAAAGTAAGGTGACCAGAAAATGAAATTTACAGTAGCAAGAAAAATGTATGCAGGATTTAGTTGTGTTTTGATTTTACTATTACTAATAGCTGTTTTTGGCTTTTTAATGGTAAAACAAACACAAGATACATATGAACATTTGCTTGATGACCGAGTGCAAAAGATTGATATGGCACGAGAAATGATTGAGGTATCGCAAGAAATTGAACTATCAAACCGAGGCTATCTGCTAATCGGAAATAAAGAATCACTTACTAATTACCAGGAGGCAAAAAGTAATTACAAAAACTTAAGTAAGGACCTTAGTGCGTTGCTTAATCAAAAAGAAGGAAAAAGCATACTGAATAAGATGAATGAGTACACAGATGAATACATCAAATTAGCTGACGCAACAATCTCATTAAAAGACAAGAACGATACAAGTTACATTGATTTGATTTCTAAAGAAGGTCCTCCACTTGTTAATGGATTTAAGGTTTCGGCGGAGGAAATGATAGTTTATCAGACTGGTCTGCTTGATAAAGTGCGAAACGAAACGAAAGCCAAGGTGAAAGAGATCCAACATAGTCTGATTATATTTAGTATCTTAGCCATCCTCATTGGCATTGTTGTTGCTTACTATATTAGCAGAATAATTTCTAAACCCGTGAAAGAAATGGCTGCTGCGGCAGGTAAAATTGCTGCCGGTGATTTAACGCAGGAAAAAATCAAAGTGAAAGCGAAAGATGAAATTGGTGATTTAGCCCATGCCTTTAATGAAATGGCAATTAACTTAAAAAAAGTCATCCAGCGGATTCAGTCGAGTGCTGAACAGGTAGCAGCTTCATCAGAGGAATTGCATGCAACGGTTGGACAGGCCACGGAAGCATCAGAACACATTTCCTCCTCGATTCAGGAAGTAGCCAGCGGGGCTGAAACACAAGTGACAAGCTCGCAGGAAAATGCACTGGCTATGGAAGAGATTTCTGTCGGCATTCAGCATATTGCCGAATCTTCTTCCAATGTAAAAGACTCCGTCCAAGAGGCAGCATCATTATCAGAGCAAGGTCATATTTCCTTAGAGAACGCTATCCGGCAAATGGATACCATTGAAAAGGTTGCTCAAAACACGTTACAAGCACTAACTCAGCTTAACCGCAGATCGAATGAGATTTCAAAGATTACTGAAGTCATTACTGGGATTGCGGAACAAACCAATTTATTAGCATTAAATGCTGCTATTGAAGCCGCAAGGGCGGGCGAACACGGAAGAGGCTTTGCTGTCGTTGCGGATGAGGTAAGAAAATTAGCCGAAGAATCACGCACTTCGGCGGAACAAATTGTTGCGCTCATTCAAGAGATTCAAAAAGATACAGAAACCGTCAATAACGATATGGAACAAAATACAAATGAAGTTTCAGTTGGAAAAACGGTTATTCATCAGACTGGAGAAGCCTTTAAACATATCTATGAAGCTATTGGGCTAGTGAATCAGCAAATCCAGGAAGTATCCGCCACATCAGAACAAATATCGGCCAATACTCAGCAAGTAGCCGCATCTGTAGAGCAACTCTCTGGTATTGCCCAACAGTCATCAGAAGAATCCCAGAGCGTCGCTGCTGCATCAGAAGAACAATTGGCTTCATTCGAAGAGATCAATGCATCTTCAGAGGCTTTGAGTTCTTTAGCTTTGGAACTCCAAGGAATTGTAGCGAAATTTAAATTATAAATATTAAAGGGGCCTCAGGAATTCCTGAAGCCCCTTTCTTTTGTAACCAATGAAGAAATACCTTCAAAGTTGACGTTGATAAAACACTTTCGCACATTTGCGAGAAAACGATCAAATTTTAAACTTGGCAATAAGATTTTGTAAATCTTCAGCCATCTTGGATAGTGATCCTGATGAAGCAGCAATTTCCTCCATAGATGCAAGCTGTTCCTCAGATGCTGCAGCAACACTTTGCGTATTTCCAGCTGAGGATTGCGCCCCAATTGCCATTTGTTCAATGGATGCATTCACTTGTTCTGCTCCAGCAGCAATTTCCTCCGACACAGCAGAAACTTCTTGAATCTGCGATGCTACTTTTTCAATTGAATATAATATCTTTTGGATGCCTTCACCTGTCTTCTGAACAATATCTTTCCCTACTTCTACTTCATGGCTGCCTTTATTCATAACATTCATTGCAACTGTTGTATCTTCTTGAATTTGTCCTATAAACTTCACTATTTTATCAGCTGATTCTTTAGATTGCTCTGCCAGTTTTCTTACCTCATCAGCTACTACAGCAAACCCTTTTCCATGTTCGCCAGCTCTGGCAGCCTCTATAGCAGCATTTAGCGCCAATAAATTGGTTTGGTCTGCTATAGCGGTTATAAACTCTGTAATTTTTCCAATTTCCGCCGAATGTTCTCCTAATCTTTTAACAACATTGGCTGAATCGTCAACCGTTTCATTAATAGTATTCATTTGCTGGATCACCTGCAGAAGTGATTCATTTCCAATTGAGGCTTCCTTACTTGTCTCTATGGCTGCTTCTGAAACAGAGGATGCAGCCTCGGCTACCTTTTGTACGTTGTTAGTCATCTCTTGAACAGCCTTCGAACTTTCGGCTGCACGCTCACCATTATTTTCCGCGCTTACAGATACTTCTTGAATAGAGGATGCTATTTGTTCCGTTGCACTAGTGGACTGTTCAGCTACTGCTGTTAATTCCTCAGAAGCCGAAGCCATTAGGTTAGAACTTAAACTAATTTGTTGAATCATAGACCGCAAATTTGCTAGCATTTTGTTGAAGGCTAAAGCTAAGTCTCCAATTTCATCTTTTGTTTTAACAGACAGCTCCTTCGTTAGATCCCCTTCACCATCCGCAATTTCATTTAGTTGCTTGTTAATATTTAGAATAGGACGGACAATTTTTTTACTTAATAAAATGCTTAAAACAATACCAATTAATCCAAAGATCATGGAAACACCAACGATGGATAAAACTAACAATAAAACCGTATGATTAACGGTCTTGATTTTTGCCCCCACCAACCACATACCAATAACTTCCCCATTTGCATCTTGTATGGGTTTGTAAATAGCTAAGTAATCTTCACCTAAGATATCTGCTTCTCCTATGTAAGGTTCACCCGTTTTCAAAACGACCTCTGTGACATCGGGGTCTGCCTTTGTGCCAACTCTTCGTTGGCCATTTTCATCCAAAATATTCGTCGCAACCCTTGTATCCCCTTGAAATACCGTGGCTGCTCCTCCAGTAATTTCACCTATACCATCGACCACTTCATTATTATCCGTGATTCGGATATTCCCTTTAAACAGATCCCCATTTTGGATAGACCAGCTCCCCGGATACCTTTCGTTTAGCCAGTTGTAACTTAACTCTGAAACAGTTTGGACACGTTCCGTAAAAACCTGCATCATTTCCTTTTGAATTAAAAACTTAGCTACAAGGCTTATAGTGATAACTAAGAAAAGAATAACCCCAATAACTAATAAATTGAATTTGGCTCCAATTTTGAGTTGCCTTCTAGTCGGAGCCCTTCCCCCTCGATTTAATTTTCTTATTGCCATACTTTAGTACCTTCCTTCTAGAAAAATTTCAAAAAAGCAAATCTAAAACTAGTTTATAATGAAACACTCGGCTTGTTTAACCAAAAAATCATACCATAGTCCTATGATTTTAGAAATAGTATTCTGTTTTTCTAAATACTCAAAGTAATAAGATTTATCGCACAATCCTGTTAAGCATTCCAAAGTGAAAATATTTATTATAAGATTAATGAAGATATATAGTCTATTAGTAATAGGAATATAGATGGATTAATTTGATTATATTTTAGGAGGTTACAGAGTGAATAAAACCTTTATATTTTTACTTAGCCTTTCACTTTGTTTGAGTGTTGGAATTATTTTAGGATTAAACTTTAAACAACCTACATTAGCAAAATCACTTGAAGATATTCCGGTAGATAAATTGGATCAGCATACGGTACGTACCGAAAGTATTACCGTGAACTTGCCAAACCACAAATATGGTTACTTCACTTTTGATTTTATTGTTGATACCAAAAAAGGTGCTGAAGAACTGAAAAAGAGAGAATTTCAAGTTAAAAATTTCGCCGTTTTGTATCTTTCCAATACAGAGGCATTAAAAAGTGAAGAAGGATCACAGGAACTTTTAGAGAACCTGAAAGAATATTTAAATGGTCTTTTAATAGATGGTGAGGTTTTAGAGATCTATTTCTCTGATAAATTAATTAGTTAAAAGCTCACTTTTGGAATAAACGTTTCCTTGGGCTTTTACCAATCATGAAAGAATCAAAATTAGATGGTACTGCCAGGGTAACCATATTACAAATAATCTGTGAAAAGTCAAATCAAGGGGGTTAAATGCAATGTCAAACAATAATATACGAACGGTCATAGAGAAGATAAACAAAACCTGTGATGATTTTGATTTTATCAATGCTAGAAAATTAATTGAATATAATATGAACGAACTATCAAAGGCATCCTATTACCGGCTATTAAACAGCAATGCCTGTGTATTGTTGAAACATCTGATAGAAACTAAAAATAGCCATCAATTTAATGGCGTTACACGCACTGACCTGTTAATCATTGATAATATTAATAAATGCTGCTCTAATTTTGATATCGCCACGCTTAAAAGGGCTATCAAGAATTCCTTTGAATTACTTCAAAGACCAGATATCTTTCCATTTCTCAATCAAGATGCAAAAATTATATTAACGGATATGGGAGCGATTTTGGGTTCGCCTGAAATTGTAAAAGAGGGATAGGCACAGTCTCATTGGACGGAATACGTGGAGATAAGGAAAAACCAATTTAAGGAAAGCAGTCTTGAATAAATGCCGTGTATTAAACCCCTCCCGTGATTGTAAGAAGGAATGTTTATTTTCTTTATCCTTCAGGCTTAAAAATAGTCCCTTCAACGTATTGTAGACTTTTTAGCAGAAAAGGATATGCTTCAATAAATTTTTTAATTTGGAGAAAAATTGTAGAGATTTAGCTATTCGATCACGGAGAGTTCTATAAAGCCGAAGACTGTTTTCCGTACTTTTGTTGTAAAGAAATCTCGTGAAACATTTTTGTGAAACAAGAAAAACCGGGGAGTGACAGGCACGCACCTCCAAACTTTATAATGCTAGGGTAACAAAAAGGATTCAAGTTAACTAGTGGCAACTTTCGTGGAACACTTTTGTTAGACAAGAAAAAAAGGGTTATTCTATCAACTATAACACCCTACTTTGTCAAGAACATTCGTTCGTCAAATATCGGGTGGTGACAGGCACGCACCTCAATTACTTCTATTATAGATATTGGCAAAGTATTTGTAGCTTTAAGCCATTCTATATCGTTGAGTGCTTGAATCAATTTCATTTTCTGTTCTCCTCTCCTACAACATTTCAACCGCATTCTGCTTCTCTTCTCTAGATGTTTGAATGTAGAATTTTGCAGTCATTTTTACAGTGCTATGTCCTGCTAATTTGCTAACAGTTGTTAGATCGACACCTTTTTTCAACAATCGAGTACAAAAGGTGTGTCTCAGTAGATGTGGATGCAATTTGAATCTTACATCCTTAGAAACATTTGCTAAACAATCTCTTACAGCATCCTTGTGTAACTTAGACTTAGAGGCTCTTTGACTTAGGAGAAGGTATTCGCTCTCTAAGAAATTTGAATTCATTCGTTCACCTTGAAGGTACTCCTTCAACAGTTCCACTACATCTTGTCGCAAACTGGTTTCACGAATCTTTTCCCCTTTTCCCCGAACCGTCAATGTGCTCGTTAGAAAAACGACATCTTTAGCTTTGATGTTCACTAGCTCGGTAACCCGAACACCTGTATAAAGAAGCAGATAGCCAATCAGTTTATTTCTAATCGCTACTTGTATCGGGTCCTCTAGGTAAAACAATAGCTGTTCAACCTCTTTGTCTGATAGGGCAGTCACCACGTGTTCACTGCCTGCCGCAACCTTAACTCGATCACGCTTTATCTCGTGCAAGATAGGTTGAAACAATTGGGTGGCAAAACTCTGCAAAATTTCTTGCGCAACTATGCACTTTTTTCTTTCAAAATACATTGGTTCATCATTTTTCCTCCTACAATAGAAATAGCCCTAACTCCTCAAAAGGAATTAGGGCTTAAAATAAGCTAATACATGATAATAATATATTTTTTTATTTTTACGTTCATTAAATAATTTAATCTTACATAAAAATTAGAAATAGGTTACTTCCTATTGGGCTTTCCAAAAGTCAACATTATTTATTCTCTAAAGGACAGTGTAACCCTACAAAACCAATTCTTTTTTATTTAACCCTCATCTTCCAAACCCAGAAATGTTATAGAAGCAGGAATACAAACTCCAGCTAATCCAATATACGCTAATGGAGTTTCCTCATAGTTCTTGCAATACTCTTCATAAATTATATCACTTAAATGGTCAGCTACGTCAAAGAAATTTGACGTTAACTCTGCCAGATAGGGTAATAAAGGAAGATCTTCTTTCTCCCCATTCAATCTCTCAATGGTAATATAGTATCCATCTTCTTTTGTCATAGGAGCATCCATTTGCTTACCATTATGCAGAATTCCATCTCTTATATTCTTTATATATTCGAAATTATCCATTGATACATGAACAAGATCCTCTACTTCCACTCGGAGTTTACCTCTTGTTTTCTCTTTTTCAATAGCCTTTAGCAGACTATTGAAGGATTCAAAATTGAGTTGACCTACATGTTTTGGTTCCGCAGTTAAACAGATTACTTTAGCTACATAGTCATACATTGATCTCAAATTTGCATAGTATTTTTCAATCAATTCCATTACATATAAGAAATCTTTATGTCGTGCTCCATAGCTTTTATTATGATATAACAAATTGATTAAATCGATAATAATTGCTAATCCATGTACGTCATGGTATAGAGCATTGTATGCCTCTCTAATAAGTCCCTTTTGTCTGTGATTCATCTCTACTTTCATTTCCGTATGATTTTCTTTTTCCCATGAGTCGATAATATAAAATAAAACACTTAAAAATTTAAAACCTAATACCTCATTGTTTTTCTTTAAATCTTCTAGATTGAGACCAATAATCTTTCCTTTATTTATAATCAAAATTACATGTCATCCCCTTGTAAAATCATAATTGGGTAAATAATCAACAATTCCCCCCAATATAGCCTATCTAAATATTATGCCTATTCATATAACTAACTTTTACCTTACGTAAACTTATTAGAAGTTTTGTTGGTTTATAAAGAACAAAAAAGAAAAAGACCCTAGCAAAACTAGAGCCTCTTTCAAGTATACTAAAATTAACGAAGAAGTTGTAAAACTCCTTGTGGTTGTTGGTTCGCTTGCTTTGCGACTGTATCTTTCGATTACAGAATAGACTATATCTTCATCCATGATATCATAGATCTGGGCACTTCGAACAGCTTTTGCTGCCCTACGGGATTCATAGTCATAGCTTTCGCCTTGGAGGGTCTATCCCAAGACTGAGTATAAATTAATCCTTGATCTTTTTTCTATAACAAAAATTTCCTAAGCACCCAGACAAAGTGCCTTCCGCTCATCCTGTTCAATCAAAATATGACACCTTCTTTTCTTATAGAACAAGTTTTTCCTACATGATACCTGTCACCAATTATCCATTACCGCCGGAATAGTAAGCGAAAGTAGTTTATTTCTGCATAACTATCTTCCTATCGACAGGCAGAGTCTACTTAATTCTGATTAATCAACACGTTCATTAACAGATAATATTTTTAGAATCTGTTTTATAAATGTTCTTTGCATATTAGAATAGTATTCAAGATAAACCTGCATACGATTTTGAATATCGGTATAATTATCCTCTATATATTCAATCTTTTGCAGGATTGATTTTGTATTTACTTCATCCGTAAAAATATTTAAGTCTACTAGCTCAACAGACTCACAAAAGTCATAGTTCTTTAACCCATATCCTAAAGATATAAAAGGTTTGTTCGCTGAAAACGATAGGATATTTGCATGTAATTTTAAATTAATACTAAACCTTGATTTCCTTATTAACGATATAATTCCAGATGCATCATATACTTTATCTATATTTATTATATTATTATTTTTGAATCTCTCTACAAAACGTCGACACGGTTCTATATCCTCTGTCCATATTGGATAAACAATTACTTTGTATCCTCTATTTAAAAGTATTTGTGAAGCGATAATCAGTTGTTCTTCTAAAGATTCCTCATCAGAACCTACAATATTATTATAAGATGTACCCCAGTTAATTAAGATAACATTTTTATCATTACCAATAAATTCATGAGTTTGTTTTATCTCAGGTAAATTCTTAATAAGTTTATCAAAAATAATCCCTGGATCCCCAATAACCGAACTATTATTATTATTCAATAAAAAATTGTCAACATTACCACGAACACCGCATAATATTGCATTATCTACCAAATACTTGGTTTTGTCACTAATATATTTTATTGGTTGTTCAGTCTTATATGAATGAATTATTTGACTTATTAATTTCCTCTCTCTTGCATCAATCCCTGTTCCCCAGACCACTACAGAAATATTATTACTTATTGCTTCTAGACAAATATCTTCCCAAAAATCTAAGGTTAGTAACGATCCACCACCCAATACTACCAAGTCATAATTATTCAAATTCATTTTGTAATCATTTATTGGATAGTAAACGTCTATATCAATAAAAATTTTATTCTCATAATTTTGTTCAAGTATCATCTGTTTAAATGTAGTATATAGAAGATCATCCCCTACATTCCCTTTACTTATCCAACCTAGATATAAAATTTTTTTAAGCATTTTTTTCTACACTTCCTAACATATCTAGTAAATAGCTACCATCTGTTAGACATTCAAAAACTTGTTGAACTTTCTGTTTAGATTCTTCATCAATTTTTGGATAACAAAAAATTAAATACTCGTATATTTCATTTTCACAAACTCCAAATTCAATTGAATTAACCAAGTATTCAACAGCATCTTTAAATTCTCCTTCATAATAATAACACAATCCTATTTTCTTAAATAACGAACCCCTCTTAGTATATTCTGTTTTATCAAGTGCGAGGTTAAAGAATTTAATTGCTTTTCTATAATGCTGATGTACATATAGCAATTCCCCAATTTGTAGATTAATATTAACAATAAAATTGTCTGCTATATTTAATAAGATTGACAAAACTTCAGATTCTTCAAACCTTATCAAGTAAGATAATAATTGCAGGTAATCTTCTATATCTTCAAAATATAACCTATCTTCAGTATTAATACTACTAAGAATTCTAGACAGTGTTGGAGACAATATATTCTTAATTTTGTTAATTTTTTTATCATCCTTTGATAGCAATGATGTAACTATCATTAAATTTGCAAGATCACGTCTATATGTTTCTTTATATGCTTCAAAACTCATCTGAAAAGCACTGTTGTATTCTTTATTTAAAATTAGACTTAATAATATTGCATTATTTCCTTGACCTGTTAGATCAGATAATTTTTTCTGATAGTAAGAAAGTAGTATTCCATTATTTATAGTAGATAAGGTTTCAATTAAAAACTCAATATCATTTTTTTCGTTTTTATATAATTGATTGAGAAACTGGATTATTTCCACAGGAGGAGCATTTTTCAACAATTTTATGAGTAGTTGTAATACATCTTTTTGTTTCTTATCTTCCTTCAGACTTTTAACATACATTGTAACAGCATCTACGTTTTTATATTGTAAGCTATAAATAAAACCGAGCATTCTATAAATATTAACACTAAAACTTTTCATGTAATCTACTGAGTAATAGTCATAATCTTGATTAAGCTCTTGTGCAAGTTGTAAATTTATTAAAGCATTATGAAACCTTTTATTATTAAATTCAATTAAACCTTTCAAATATCTAAATATGGGACTTTTAGGAAAAATTCTTATTACTTTATTTACCTCATAAAGAATTTTACTATTATCTATCTTTAGATTTAACATTGATTGAACTAAAAGAATATATGGTAGTTCATTAAAGCCCAATTGATTAATATTTCCTTTAGATATAGATTTTTTACAGTATTCATATTGTTTTTCATGGTCATCTACTAGCCCATAGGTATCTGCTATATAGTAATAAACAGTTGGATCATCTGGACTTTTATCTAACCTTTTTAATAACAACTTTAAATTTCTTTCGAATTTACCCTTAAATTTAATTTGTTCCTTTGTGTATCCAGTGTGAACAATTTTCATATACGAGGAACCATTGATGGAATTTAAAAACTTCCCTTTATTCCTTAAATCTTCATGAATAATTCCTTCAAACTTTATATGATTATTGTTCTTAAAAAAGCGGTTTCCGATATGAGAAGATTTGGGCTCATTACTTTCATCAACGTTTATTATTTCACATAATATAGAATCAAAATTTTTAGACTGTGAAGCTAACTCTAAATATAATTCTTTTCTATCATCTAATAAATATTCATCTGCATCTAAGAAAATAATCCATTCACCTTTTGCTTTGGTTATTGCAAAATTTTTCGCTGCAGAAAAATCATCACTCCATTTATATTTGTATATTTTAACCCCAATTTTTTTTGCGATTTCAATTGTTTGATCATTGGAACCAGTATCAACAAATATGACTTCGTCACAGACCCTTTTTAAACTCATTAAACACTTTTTTATAGAGTGTTCCTCATTTTTTGCTATAACACATCCTGAAATTTTCATAGATTAAGCACCTCAATACTATAGCTTTTCTAAAAAATAGCCGGAGATACTAAATATCTCCGGCTATAATAATTTAATTATCTTAAAAGTTGAAGTACACCTTGTGGTTGTTGATTTGCTTGAGCAAGCATTGCTTGCGCTGCTTGAGCTAGAATTGAATTTTTAGTTTGATTCATCATTTCCTTCGCCATATCAACGTCACGGACACGAGATTCAGCAGCTGTTAGATTCTCACTGGATGTATTTAGGTTATTAATAGTATGATCTAAACGATTTTGCCATGCACCTAATTGAGCACGTTGAGTAGAAACATCTTTAATAGCTTTATCTATTGCTTTAATATCGTTATCGAAAGTATTAGTTTTAACATTTACAGCGTTTAGACTAGCAGTCCCACCACTACCGGTACCAATATCTTGAGCTTTCATACTCTTGATGTTAATTGCAAGTGTAGTATCCTCATTAGCCCCAATTTGGAATTGAGCCTGTGTACCAGCTGTTTGAAGAGCTTTTGAACCCATGGTAGCTGTTGAAAGGTCTGAGGCGAAATCTAATTTTAATCCTAGCTTATCAAAGTTTAAAGCAGCACCAGCTGAGATTGTAGCTCCACCTGCACTTAGAGTTTGACTTACACCATCCACAGTAGCTGTTACAGAAGTTCCCGAAACTGCAAAACTAATTGTTTTACCACTACCAAGTCCGGATAAACTTGCTGTAACACCAGCACCTGTAAGTGCAGCTTCGTCTCCTCCACCTGCTTTGATTTTTGAACCTAAAGTTCCATCTAATAGATTTTTTGTATTAAACGTAGTTTTTGTTGCGATACGATCAACCTCAGTTTTTAACTGGTCAATCTCTTTTTGAATTGCATCCCTATCATCACCATTATTGGTGTCATTGTTTGCTTGTACTGTTAATTCTCTCATTCTTTGAAGCATATCATGGGTTTCATTAAGGGCTCCCTCAGCGGTCTGTAGCAAACTTACTCCATCTTGAGCATTCTTAGAAGCCATGTCCAATCCACGAATTTGCCCACGCATTTTCTCAGAAATTGCTAGTCCTGCCGCGTCGTCCTTTGCACCGTTAATACGAAGACCTGAAGATAATTTCTCCATTGAAGATTGTTGTGCACTATTAGCACTACCCAACTGACGATATGTGTTCAACGCCGCAATATTATGATTAATTCTCATTTCAATTTTCCTCCTTGATTATCCTATCCCACATCCATGTGGTTAATGTTTTGGCTAAAATGGTCAAAGTCGGCCGCCTCTGACATGTTTCAGCCTTACATTGGTTATATCGACCATTTGCGACAGGGTTTAATAGATTTTAGTAAATTTCTTACTTCTTTTTTTGTTGGAGGAAGGAACCTAGATTTTGCAAAATATCTGATTCGGTTTTTAATGCATCGCTATTTTCCTGTTGAATGGATAGGTAGATTTCTTTCCTATGTATATCAATATTTCTCGGTGCATTGATGCCAAGCTTAATTTGATCTCCTTCAATAGAGACAACAGTTATTTCGATATCGTCTCCAATCATGATTGATTCCTTTGGTTTTCTTGTTAGGACCAACATTATTTCGCAGCCCCCTGTTCTTGGGAAACGATCTTGTGCCTTGTTTGGTAGCTGGTATTATTTAGGATTAGCTGTTTTCCCAGCTTTTTATTTTGATTGATGATAACCGGTGCTTGGAGATTGGCGGTTGTTTCTTGGAATGGTTCTTTTACAGTTAGGATGACAAATGTCGTTACTTCCTTTTCAGACTGGATCTCTAAAGCTTCAATAAATTCTTGAGGTAAATCAAATTCATACTTAGGAAAAATTAAAAATGGATCTGTGACTATAAAAGCTACTTGCTGTGAGCGAATTGACTGCAACACATATAGGTCTGTTCCTTCAATTGGCAGAATGATAAATTCCTTTTCATCTAAAAATCCGGGAATCCCGCTGGTAAATTTGATCATTTCATCCTTGTTAATCTCTTGTTCCCCATGAAATTTCGTTTGAATATTCATATTTTCACCACCACTTTTTTATATTGTTATATCGACAAAATCAATTTTTAAACTGTTTTTTTCAAGGATTTCCGTTGTGACTTTTCCTGGTGTGTAATTGTGGATTGGTTTTTGTATCTCCACATCAATCCTTGGTTTTTGTGGTTCCGCTTCTATATGTACCTTTGCCGGCTCGTAATTTATTTTCACGCTGAAGTGTGATGGAACCCAACCAATATTGAATTGTTTTTCCGGTCCTTCGCTGTTTTGTTTTGCCTGATAGGCAAGAGGGTTGCCGCCGTTTTCTATTTCCATAAGCTGTCTTCCTTGGTAGGCTCTTCTTTCTAATCCGTTCAGCCAATCCTGGTAGCCATTTTGGGCAGCCTCTTCAATTCGTCTTCTCGCACTTTTTAGATCGACATCTTCCCTGGCTTTTGTTTGGTCAATGGTTAGTTTGCCAGGAATGGTATCAATTTCTAGCTTGGCCTTTGGCTGTTGAATCGACTGGATGGCTTTTGGCTGTTGGATTTCCTGTACTGGTTTTTGTATGTTCAATCCTAAACGGATAAAGTTTGATTCCAAGCGAATTTGCGGGATATTCACTGCTTTTACCCCCTAAAAAATTCAATCAAATGATTGATTAACACTATTTTTCCTCAATCAAACGATTAATTAATAAAAGATTGATACTTTTTTCCTAATCAAATGTTTGATTAATAAATATTCCTCTTAATCAAACGTTTGATTAACCTTTAATCTAGCAAAAAAGCTATCTTCTCCAGATAGCTTTTCCATTTTCTTATCTTAAAAAGTCCACCAAAGTCGGCTGTATGATTCTTGAGCCAGCACTTAAGGTTGCACGGAGCACGGATTCTTGTGAAGTCAATTGGACAATAACCTTTTCTACGTCCACGTCTTCGTTGTCAGAAAGAATTCTTGTGGAGAATACCTCCTGCTGGGATAGTCTGTCCTCCATAAGCTCGACGCGGTTTTGTCTGGCACCGATGGAAGCCCGCTCTGACAGGAAGTTATCGATATTTTTATCAACGACCTCAAGCATGGCGCCGATATTTGCACTATCACCCTCAAGGGAGCTGATTAACTGATCTATATCGCCACCCTCTTTAAGCATATCCTTAAAAAGAGTAGCCCCTTCAGTATTAGCCTGAAGCTTGATGGCAGAGAACACTTCGATGTCAATTTTTCCTTCTGGATAGTCTGATTCTGACGGCCGAACATTTGTCTGATCTCCGCCAAAGATATATTTACCGCCAACCTGAGTATCACCAATGTCAATCAGGTGTTCCTTCAACTGCTTAATCTCTTCCGCAATTGCTTCACGCTGGCTTTTTTCAAGGGTCCCGTTGCTTGCCTGAACGGTCAGCTCACGGATACGCTGGAGCGCCAGACCGCCTTTATCTAGCGCATCGTCGGTACTGTCAATCCAGTTTTTCACTTCGCCAATGTTCCGTGTATATTGCTGGATGCGATTTAGGTCCGTACGGTAGCCAATCCCCATCATTGCCGCAACGGGATCATCTGATGGCTTGGTGAATTTTTTCTGTGTATATAGCTGATCCTGCAGCTTGCCAAGCTTATCATAGCTATTGCTCAAGTTTCTCATCATATTATTGGATAGCATTGATTGTGTTACACGCATTTATCTCACCGCCTATCTTCCAACTGTACCCATGCCGTTAATGATTTTATCAAGCATTTCGTCAATCACGGTAATTTGTCTTGCCGCTGCATTGTAGGCATGCTGGAATTTGATCATATTGGTCATTTCTTCATCTAAAGAAACGCCGCTGACTGATAATCTATTTTTTTCAACGGAGTCTGCCAAAATCGTTGAATTCATTAAATCCTTTTTTGCACTCTGTGAATCAACGCCAAGACGGCCAATGATACCAGCGTAATAAGTATCAAAATTCCCTTGCAACTTCTGTGATTCGGAATCCTTATAGTCAGAGAATTTCTTCGTTCTTAGATCCGCTAGAAGCTGAGCGTTCTTGTTGTCCCCTGAAGAACCGCTTTCGAGTCCTGCTGCGATTTTCCCAGGATTGTTCATGATTTCATCCCGCACCTTTAATGATTGAGCTGGATTATCTGCGTCAAACTCAAAAAATTCGACACCCGTTACTCCCTCTTCTCCGGGTTTACTTAGCGTATAGCCGGCCTTATGAATTTCATTAAACTCCTGAGCAAACGCTTTGGCCATGCCATTGATTTTGTCGAGCATGTCCGGGTAGTCAGCAGCGAAACTCTTGATCAGACCAGCCACTTCACCGTAGAGCTGATCAGCGTTCGCTTTGCCTTCACCAACCTTAATTCCGCTCTCACCGTCAAGCTCAAGCTTATTCGTTCCCTCTATCCCGTTTTCTTTTGTCACCGTAATTAGTTTCATCGGAGGGTCAAACGACTTTCCATCCTTCTGAACAATTTCAATATTATACAAACCTTCAGCAACTGGGTTTGGTTTTCCATATGTATCCGGAGTGACACTCGACACTTTCACATTCACGAGCTTTGACAGCTGATCCACCAATAAATCCCGCTCGTCATAAAGGTCATTCGGCAAATAGCCATGCGGCTCAACATTCGCAATCCGGTCATTCAGATTAGCAATTTTTTCGACGATTGCATTGACCTCATCCACTTTGACATTAAGCTGGCTGCCGATATCCTCCTGCACCCTTGATAGAGAATTGTAGTAGTAGTTAAAGGTTTCAGAGACCATTTGCCCAGTTGCGGCAACAACGTCCCTCGCCCCAGAGTTTTCCGT
Source organism: Cytobacillus sp. MT66 (assembly GCF_058792595.1). Classification (NCBI taxonomy): domain Bacteria; kingdom Bacillati; phylum Bacillota; class Bacilli; order Caryophanales; family Bacillaceae; genus Cytobacillus; species Cytobacillus sp. MT66. The sequence continues at coordinate 58,019 of NZ_JBXAFB010000006.1, read as the reverse complement.
GTGGCTCGCTAAATCCTGAAGCGAATTCCAAAACTTTTCGAGTGTGCTGTGGAGCCCGCTCTCTGATGGCTCATTCATTATTTCTTCCATCTTTGTCAGTGATTCGCTTAAGGCACCATAATAACCGATCTTGGAATTTTCTGTGCGGAATTGCAAGTCTAGATAGCCTTCGCGAACACGCTGGATCGCTCCAGCCTCAACACCTGTACCCATTTGCCCAGGAAGCTGCGGGCGGTTAAGGCCGACACTAGGATAAGGATCTGTTGTTGTAAAATTGACGCGCTGGCGTGAATAGCCTTGCGTGTTCACGTTCGAGATATTATGTCCTGTTGTATATAATCCGCTTTGCTGGGTGAACATGCCGCGGCGGGCCGTTTCAAGCCCCATAAAGGTTGAACGCATGTGGGTGTTCCTCCGTTCTGTTACGCTTTCGAATTAAACATGCCTAAAGGGCTTGCCACAGATGTCTGTTTGCTTTTTGAAGGCGGGCCGTAGTTGATTTCTGTTGGCTGTGGTCTCAGTAAGTCCATGGAAAGATGCACAAATTTTAGTGAATGATGAACAAGCTGTTGGTTTAGGTGGTTTTGTTCTTTTAATTGAAGCACCACTTTTGCTAGCTCGTCAGCTAATTTGACGAGGTGGTTTTGTTCAGGTTCATCAAGGTGTTTGATGCAATCCGAGATTGCTGGATGCTCCACCTCTGGTGCTATCGCCTTCGCTGCCTTTTGCCGTCCCTTTTCCATCTGTTCAATGGCAGCGATATGGGTCTGCTCGTCCTTTAAGATTTGATTGAGGGCGTCCATGTCCCCGTTCTTGATGATGTCGGTTTTCCTGACAGCTAGCTCATACAGGCTCTGATGGAGCTTTAACAGCTTATCAAGTGTTGTGATTAATACGTCAGCTGACATTGGCGGGCCCCTCCTGTCTTACTTTTTATAAAAGTTGAGAATGCTCTTGGCAACCTCATTTGGGTTGATTTGATATGTTCCATTTTCAACCTGGAGCTTTAATTCCTCCACCTTCGCTTTTCGCTCATTGGCAAATTGGGAAACCTGCTGCATTTCCTTGGCGGCTGAGGAGATTTCCACACGGTCTGCGGATTTGCCCGGTGTTTTAGCTGCATTGTCCATTTTGTTCATCTGACGCTGATACGGATTCATCCCAGATGGTCCAATGTTATTAATTTTCATTGCTAACCCTCACTTTCTGCCGATCTTTTTTCTCTATTTTTATTATCGGTTAAAAGTGTCGATTTTTTAACAGTATTTTTGGACTAGATTTTTTTCCTATTTTCGCGGCCGGATTTTATCCTCCACAGCAAAGTAAGTAATGGCTTTCTCGCGGTTTTCAATTTCCTTTTTACGCTCTTCCTCTTTATGATAGGTATCCAGCTCTTGGCGAAGCTCGTCCGCACAATTTTCACAGAGCTTACCCTCGCGGATGATGGCACCGCATTTATCACACGGATAGCCAAGATTAGGAAACTGCGTTAATTTGAGGCGGCCCGTTCTGATGAATTTTAATAGAAGCTCCTCTTCCACTCCTGTCGCTTCAACAACCTGCGTGATTGTTGCCGCACGGTTTTCTCTTTTTCTAATAAACTTGTAAACCGTATCGAACGCGGTTTCCTCCTCTTTCCAGCAGTTTTCACATATATCTCGGAATTGAGTTTTTACAAAGATTCCGTTGCATTTTGGACAGTTTGACAGTTCAGGCATTTGCGTTGCCTCCTTATGTAAAATTTTCTACTTCAATTATAGCCCGAGTTTTCATTTTGTCATATGTCAGATTGGTTAACCTCTCGCAAGTGTTAATGAGCTGACTGTTTTGGCACCCGCTTCCTTTAATTGCTTGGCTGCATGCCGGAGGGTGGATCCTGTTGTGTAAATATCATCAATGAGGAGGATACTTTTTGCTGTGGCTTCTCCTTGTATTTGAAAAACCTGCGGGAGGTGAATCCGCTCGGAACGGGATTTTTTTGATTGTTTTTCTGTGTGGGTTCTTGTGAGTAGATGGGCGGGTTCAAGCCCGCATGCATGGATTAACGCTTCTGATTGGTTGAAGCCTCGTTCGTAGAGGCGCTCCTCACTTAGAGGGATGGGGACAATGGCGTCGAAAGTGAGGGAATGCAGTTTGTTTTTTATAAGGGGCGCGAACGCATGGGCAAGGACATAATCCCCTCGGAATTTGAAGCGCGCAATGACCTCTTGGGCAAAGTCGTTATAGGTGAATAGAGAGTGGTTTTTTTCTAGAACACCTGCCCATTCGGGTTCTTTTTCCCAGCGGACGCAGTCTAAGCATTGGTCCTGGACCTTAAATTTTGGATCTACGTTGGTTAACGGTCTGTCACAGGTGCGGCATGTTTCACCGTCTATTTTTGAAAAATTCGCTTGGCAGACTGCACAGATTTGGGCTTGGCTTTCTTTTGAAAATAAAGTAGTCCAGCTAAGTTGCGATGATATTTCTGCATGGCAAATCAAACAATGGTCAATAATCGATCAGTCCCTTCTTTTTCGCTTCTTCGTTCATTTTTTGGATTTGCTTTCTCGCTTTGAGCATTGCTTCCGTTTTTCCATAGTGAAAAAAGGTGATGTCACCGCTTGGCGCTTGGGCGCTCCTGCCGACACGGCCAGCAATTTGCACAAGGGCACTTTCCGTAAATATTCGATCCTCCGCTCCAAGGACAGCCACATCTATATTTGGAAAAGTGACACCTCTTTCGAGAATGGTTGTTGTGAGCAGCATTGGCGTTTCCTTGTTTCGCATGGCCTGGACCTTTTCTTTCCGTTGCGGGTCTTCGGCATGTACGGCCTCTATTTTTGGATGGAGTGTGCGGAGAATCGGAAGGATTTTTTCCATTTTATTGATCTTTGGAAGAAACAGCAGACACTGCTTGTTTGCGTTGATGCGGGTTTGGATCCATTGGAGCACGTTTGCTGGGAGGCGGTTCTTTTTCAGCCGCTTTTCCCAATTTCCGCACCACTGGAATTTCGGTACTGGCAAGGGATGGCCGTGGTATCTTGCCGGGATCGTGACGTAGTCTCTTTTTCCTCGGCGGAAATCGGCCTGCCAGTTGGTGTTTGGCGTAGCGGTGAGGTAGATCATGGATGAGGTTGGCTTTCTCGCTTGGGTGACGGCATATTGGAGGGATTCATCGACGGAGTACGGGAATGCATCAACTTCATCTAGGATGATTGTGTCAAAGGCTTGGTAGAAGCGGAGAAGCTGATGTGTGGTTGCGATGGTGAGCGTTGCGTTGAGATGTCTGTCTTCGCTACCGCCATATAGGGAGGCGACCTGAATTTTTGGAAAAACTGCTCTGAGCCTTGGGGTTAATTCTAGGACGACATCTGTTCTTGGGGTTGCCAGGCAGACTCGCTTTCCATTGGTGAGTGCGTGGTCGATTCCTTGGAAGAGTACTTCGGTTTTTCCCGCTCCGCATACCGCCCAGACGGTTAGCTCTTTGTTGTCTTGGATGGCTTGTACTACTCTGTTGGAGGCGGTTTGCTGGCCTGGGGATAGGGTGCCGGTCCATTGGAGTTGGGTGATTGCAGGGTGCTTTGGGATCTTTGAGACTGCACATTCAAGAACGGATCGTTTTGATTCCGGGGCCGGGCTTTGAGGATCGATGTTTGCAGATAGCCACTGGAGTTCTGGGCCGGTCCAGCTGACTAGCGGTGTGCACTCGCTGATTCTGCCCATCATGATGCAGTTCCGGCAGTACAGGCAATCCTCGCCGCAACGAGCACACGGGAATTTAGCAAAAAGATGGTGGCTCCTATTGCCGCATCGAGTACAGGTAGGTTTGTTTTTTTCGGTGATAATTCCTTTTCTATATATGAGATAGCCATTTTCGTAGTGTTCTTGAATTTCGGATAAAGGGACAGGGAGTTCATCGATGAGTAGCTGTTTTCCGGAGAGCTGGTATTGTAGATCGGTGTTAAATGGGTAATGTTTGTTTAGTGGCTGCTGTGGAAGCTGTTCAATGGAGGAAATGCGAGTTGTTTTAGCTGGGTTTTCTAGCAGTTTGTCGGGGACTATTTTATTTTCGAATACAGCAAATCTCATTGGATCACCTTTTTCTTTGTTTTTTTAATCGATGCTGGTGCTAAGATTTCATATCATGGACTCAACTCTCTGATTCTTGCTAATCTTTGTTTATTAGAACCTTGCTCATGGACACTTTGCTTTCGTTCTTGCTAAACCTTGTCCATTAGAACCTATCTCATGGACTCTTAACTCTGATTCTTGCCCATCTTGTCCATTAGAACCTCGGTCATGGACAATCCGCTCTGATTTTTGCTCAATCTTGTCCATTAGAAACCCCCTCATGGACAATCCACTCTGATTTTTGCTAAACCTTGTCCATTAGAAACCCGCTCATGGACAACCCGCTCTGATTTTTGCTAAACCTTGTCCATTAGAAACCCACTCATGGACAATCCGCTCTTATTCTTGCTCAATCTTGTCCATTAGAAACCCGCTTATGAACAATCCACTCTGATTCTTGCTCAATCCTGTCCATTAATCCTCTTTCATAGACGTTATCGCTTTAAAGCACCGGGGGTCAGGCCCCCGCTGCTTTAAAGTGCTAAACAAAAATCATTTTTTCACCCAGCCAAGCCCCATAGCGCCTTCGCCCAGATGAGTCCCGATGACTGGCCCAAAGTAGCTGATCATAAATTCTACATTCGGAAATTTGGCTTCGAGCTCGGCTTTCCATTCCATTGCCTCTTCTTCGCGATTGGCATGAATAATTGCCGCTCTGTAGGGCTCGCCGCTCTTTGCATCTTCTTCTAGCAAGTCAACGATTCGTTTCATTGCTTTTTTACGAGTGCGGATTTTTTCAAATGGAACGATGACTTTGTCTACAAAATGGAGAAGCGGTTTAACTTGAAGCAGGCTGCCAATCAAAGCTTGCGCACTTGATAAGCGGCCGCCACGCTGCAGATGGGATAGATCATCAACCATAAAGTAGGCGCGGACGGATTTCTTCATTTCCTCGAGGCGCTCTAAAATCTCTTGCGGAGTTTTTCCGGCAGCTGCCATCTCTGCCGCCTCAATAACATAGAATCCCTGCACGATGCAGCTAATTTCTGAATCAAACGGGTAAACGTCAATCCCCTCAACCATATCTCCTGCAGTTACGGATCCCTGGTAAGTGCCGCTGATTCCGCTCGATAAATGGATGCTGATCACCGCATCGTAATCCTGTGAAAGCACCCCGAATAACTCAACAAACTGGCCAACTGGCGGCTGTGAGGTGGTTGGCAAATCTTTATGCTTTACCTCTTCATAAAACTGTGAAGCGGTAATTTCCACTTCCTCCTGGTACGTCTCGTTCCCGAAAATGACGCTAAGAGGGATCATATGTATATTTAGCTTTTCACGCAATTCCTTCGTAATATAGGCCGTACTGTCCGTGACTACTGCCGTTTTTACCATATATGTACCATCCTTATTTTTCTACTAATGTTCGTTTCCATTTTATATGAAATTAGGAAGAAATGCATTCTTTTTGGAGATTAAAAGAGGCAGGACAAGGTGCCTGTCCCTCTGTCCGCACCAGGACAAAGTGCCTGTCCACAAAAAAAGCTGCCGCAATAGAGCGACAGCTTATTCAAACAGGACAAAGTGCCTTTCCCCCTGTCCCTGCCACTTGGACAAAGAACAGGACAAGGTGCCTGTCCCCTTGTCCATTATCTTACTTCAACCCAGCCATTCTTGATTGCTACTACTACGGCTTGGGTACGGTCGTTTACGTTCATTTTTTGCAGGATGTTGCTGACATGGTTTTTGACTGTTTTTTCGCTGATGAAGATGGCTTCGCCAATTCCACGGTTGCTCTTTCCGTCAGCTAGGAGCTGAAGGACTTCACATTCACGGCGAGTAAGCAGGTGCAGTGGACGGCGTACATCCACGCGCTGTGTATAGTCACGGCCTTGTCCAGCTTCTGCCAATGCCAAACGGCGGTATTCATTAACTAGATTGTGCGTCACTTTTGGATGCAGGTATGATCCGCCATCAGCCACAACCTTTACGGCTTCGATTAATGCTTCTGCATCCATTTCTTTTAGCAGATAGCCGCTCGCGCCTGTTTTTAATGCGTGTGACACGTAATTTTCGTCATCGTGGATTGATAGGATGATGACCTTTGATTCTGGATATTTTTCAATTAATTGACGGGTTGCTTCCACACCGTTTATGTTCGGCATGTTGATATCCATGATCACGACATCTGGCTGATATTTTTCTACTAATTCAACCGCTTCGCTGCCGTCATCACCTTCAGCTACCACTTCAAATGATTTTTCAAAGTCAAGGATCCGTTTGACGCCCTCTCTGAACAACTGATGATCATCAATGATAACAATCTTTGTAGTCATTGTTTCCCCTCCAATAGTCAACTGCAGTAATCTCTGTCTTTATGTAGATCGTTTTTCCAACTATAACATGTCCAAATAGGCTAAACGACACTCAATGCTGACAAATTTTTATCAATTATTTAGAGGCACTTGAATGATAACAATCGTACCTCTGCCTGGTTTTGAATCAATCGAAAGCTGGCCCTCGAGCAGCTCTATTCGTTCTCTCATTCCCATAATGCCGAAAGAGTTCTGTTTCTTTTCGTTAATATCGAAGCCTTTGCCGTCATCTTTAATAATGGCTGTTACACCTTCATGGTCAATTTCTAATTTCACTGTAATTTCATTGGCATCTGCATGTTTAATCGCGTTTTGCACAGATTCCTGTACAAGCCTGAATAGAGCAACTTCATAATTAGAGGGAAGCCGTTTTTCTTCCTTCATATTTATAAAGCGAATCGTTAATGACTTATGATATTCTTCGGTTGTCAGCAGATATTTTCTGAGGGTAGGGACTAGTCCCAAATCGTCAAGAGCCATCGGACGCAGGTCATAAATAATCCTCCGTACTTCATAGAGGGCATTTCTGACCATTTTCTTCAGGCTTTTAATTTCCTGAAGGGCTTCAGCCCCGCCACGCTCCTTGTATACCCGTTCAATCAAATCAGACCGCATCATGACGTTGGCCATCATCTGTGCCGGACCATCATGAATTTCTCTGGACAGCCGTTTCCGCTCATCCTCTTGGGCTTCAATGATTTTCAACCCAAATTCCTGTTTTAGCCTAGCATCTTCAAGAACTTCCCCAACCTGCCGGAGGTCGCTCATTAAATAATTCATGACAACCGTAATCTGTGAGATCAGATGCTCTGCACGGTCAATCGTTTCATTTAAACCAACAAGTCTGCGCTCAATTTCATCCCGGCGGTCTCTCATCTGCTTTTCCCGCTGCTGATTCATCGTATGATCCATTTGCAGCTGATGCGCTCTCTCGTATGCCTCGCGTACCTGCTCTTCGGTATAATCCTGGAAGTGCATACTCACCTCAGAAAGGCGTTTCCTTGCAAATCGTGCCTTAACGTCTAATTTGTCTCCATCCTCTATACATTGTTTCACTTGTTCTTTGATTATTTTTAGTTCATCCGTTAATGCAAGATGATCTTGACGGCATTGCTCCTCAATGCGAAAAATTTCGTCCTTGCTCGTTCCAACCGTATCAATCATTTTTTGTAAAATAAAATCCAGTGCTTTTGTATCGAATTTTTTTATTTTGCTCATGGTTTACCCTCCATAATCGCATAGTGACTGGAGTTTTCTCTTTAATAGAACCCATCCTCTATTTAGTATCATTTTAGCTTGAATTGGCCCAATATACTATCTGCCAACCAGCTAAATTATACCATTTTCATAAAAATTCGATAAAAAGGCATAGACTTGAGCGTTCAACATAAGTCTAATATCCTATATAAAACACCTTCAAATAAGCAGGAACCAGCCTGATGCCACTAAACACCATCAAGATAGTGATATTATATCATGAGCTCAAAACAGCAGTATTAAAATTCCATTACAAAAATATTATGTTATACCAACACTTTACATTTATTTTAAACAATGGGTATGTAAATTGAAGTTTTCATGCATGTCGAATTATAATGAATAAAGGCGATTAGCCTCTTGCGGATATTTTTCCCTTTTGAAAGGAAAAAAATGAGCGTTATTTGTTAATTATTTGTCAAAAGAATAAAAAATGATTCCACTTTTAAAAAAGTGAATTTCAGCGAGGTCCAATTGGAATTTTTTATAGCCTGTTTTTCATAAGCTAAGAAAGGAGCGGTTTGTATGCTGCCCCGTTATTATACGGTTAAAGAATATGGTGAACATGAAATTGTCATTCAAAAATCACGCTTCATCGCCCATGTGGCAAGAGCGGAAACAGAGGAAAAAGCGCAGGATTTTATCCAGCAAATCAAAAAGAAGCATTGGGATGCCACACATAATTGCTCCGCCTATATGATTGGCGAGAATGATCAGATTCAAAAAGCCAATGATGACGGCGAGCCAAGCGGCACTGCTGGCGTGCCCATTCTAGAGGTGCTAAAGAAAAAGCATTTAAAAGACACCGTCGTTGTTGTCACAAGATACTTTGGCGGAATTAAGCTAGGTGCCGGCGGTTTGATCCGTGCATACGGAAAATCAGCTTCTGAAGGCATCAACGAGACAGGTATTGTTAAAAGAAAACTTATGAGAGTCATGCACACTAAAGTGGACTACACCTGGCTTGGAAAGCTTGAAAATGAATTGAGGTCATCTGTTTACAGCATCAAAGAGATCCATTATCTTGAGTCTGTTGAGATTGAAACCTTCGTTGAAGAGGAGCAAACAGAGAACTTTACCAATTGGATGGTAGAACTTACAAATGGACAGGCAGAAATTTCTGCCGGCGATCAGTTGTATTTGGAGGAAGAAGTGGCAAAATAATTATATTTACGATTGACAATAATTTAGGTAAAATTAACATCAAGGTTTGTCTCGAATATCGTTCTTTTTTGTCGAGAAACCCAGATTATTGAAAACCTTAAAAGAGATAGAAATCCGATTTTTTCATATTATATATAAAAAGTGGGGATAGAATGTCTAAATCCAGAACAAATAGGAGGAAAAAGGGCCGAAAAAAGCGTTTCTTGCGTAATTTTGTACTTTTTTTCCTGCTTATTGCCTTAGGTGGCGGAGGGTATTATGCCTATAATATCTTTTACCATGCAAAGCAAGCTTCTGATAATATTTATCAAGAAATAGACCGCGATAAAATAGCAAGTCACCGTGAAGAAGAAGTACAAGTAACGAAAGATCCGTTTAATGTGCTGCTGCTCGGAATTGAAGAGCAAGGCGGCGGAAAGCGTTCAGACGTTATTTTATTAGTAACCGTTAATCCGCAGACAGAACAGATTTATATGCTCAGCATTCCGCGTGACACAAGGACATATATTGAATCAGCGGGCTTTAAAACGAAAATAACTGAGTCCTATAGCTACGGCGGGCTGGAATCAACTATTCAGACGGTACAAGATCTGATCGATGTGCCAATCGATTATTATATTACAACCAACTTCGACGGATTCGAAGATATTGTCGATACTCTGGGCGGAGTTAGCGTGGATGTGCCATTTACATTTAAAGCCCAGCTCACTGGCAGCTTGAAATGGAAAACCTACCACCAAGGCGAAATGGAGCTTAATGGTAACGAAGCACTTGCGTACGTAAGAATGAGAAAAACAGATCCAAATGGCGATGCAGGCCGAAACGAGAGACAAAAGCAAGTCATCAGAGCAATCATCGACAAAGGGACATCCTTCAGCTCAATTACAAAGATTGATGATGTGATGGATGATCTAGGGGGAAATGTAAAGACCAACATCCCTCCATCCAAATTTGCTAGTTTCGTAAAATTATATACAAAGGTGAAAAACTCCGAAGTGCAAAACCTGACACTTGATGGATACAATCAGTATATAAATAACATTTCATACTTCATTCCAAATGAAGAATCCATTAACGAAATTAATCTCACCTTGAACAACACCCTGCAAAACAAAACAGAGCTAACTTCTGATGACCAGTCATCATCAGTTGATTATACGGAATCAGCGCAGGGTTATGAAAGTAATTAAGATAGTGAAGCCGTTTCTTGGAACGGCTTCTTTTTTTTGTGTTTTTTCGGCGGGGCTTTCAGTTCCCAGGACACGCTAGCTCCTTTCTCGTTCCCTCTTTAGCAATTTCCTCCGCTCCTCGGGCACGCTAGCACCCTTCTCGTTCCCTCATTAACAATTTCCACTGCTTCTTGGGCACGCAAACTCCTCTCCCGTTCCCTCTTTGGCAATTTACACCGCTTCTCGGGAACGCGAGCCCCTTTCCCGTTCCCGCAATAGCTCATCCCCCTACACCCCGGGCACGTAAACTCTATTTTCATTCCTTCAGCCCATTCTTCCGCTCAACAGACACTAGCCGCCAACCCCATTACAATATATCCCAATCATCATGGGGCACATAACCTACGTTTAAAATCGGTATCCTCCCGTCCACCCATGTCAAGCCCTTTCCCTTTCCCTGCTTAAGTGTATTTTTCCATTTTTTTATTAGTAATGTACTATATTTACATTTACGGGTTGGAACATCCAACAAATTTCGCTAAAATAGATAAGTGAGTGAAAAAGTCATGTCGACGGAGGGAAAATTGTGAAGAAAATTATCGCGACATCAGTTCTAGCCGCTGCGGCTTTGTTTCCTGCCATCGCACAAGCGGAAGGCCCGAATCTCCCAGCCAATATGTCTGCAGACCAAACGGTTGAGATCAGAAAAGGGGCAACCACCGCCTACCCTATCGTAACTTCTATTAAACAAGGACAAAGTGTCAAAATTATAGATGAATTCACGAATGCTGCCGGACAAAAGTGGTACCGGGTCGACTTGGGGAACGTGAAAGGATGGGGCCTCGCCGAACTATTTTCTGCTAGCCAGGCCACCGGAACGATTGAGACAGGAAAAATGGCAGTCATTACGGCTGACCAGGTAAATGTCAGAAAAGGGGCAACCACTGCCTATGATGTAGCTATAAAGCTTTCAAAAGGAAACGCTGTTAAAGTCCTAGATAGCTTTACTAATAGCTTAGGAGAATTATGGTATCGCATTGAATTTGGTTCGACAAAGGGATGGGTTATTCAAGACTACATAAGCCCTTCAGACGATTACAAACCGGCGCCACCGGTTCAAACACAAACAAAGACTGTTCAGGTGGACCGCTCGCCTGTCAGAAAAGGGGCAACTGATTCTTATCAGGTCGTCACATACGTCTCTAAGAATCAAAAACTTACGATTATTGATACTTTTAAAAATTCACAAGGCGAGACATGGTACCGCGCGGATCTTGGAAAAATCAAAGGATGGATTCACGAAAAAGCATTTGATGCCACGCAGAATCCAAAACCGCCAAGTCCTCCAGCCGAACTTCCTGAAATCGGCAGTCTCGTATACAGTCAAGTAGACGGACTAGATGTACGTAAAGGCGCACTGCCTACCTATCCATCAGTTATTAAATTATCGGCTAACCAGCAGGTTAAGGTCATTGATCATTTTGTGCACAAAGATGGCACAGCCTGGTTGAGACTGGAAGTCAATCCTTCATTAATGGGCTGGGTTCCTGCAGCATCTGTCAGCAAGGAAAAAGCTTTAAATATTACCTTGTTTGTTAATGTGGATGTAGCTAATTTACGAAGCGGCCCTTCCTTAAATGATTCTGTCGTCGATCAAGCCAAAAGAGGCGAACAGCTGCAAGCTGTTGAATCCCAGACAGACCTGGATGGACGCATTTGGTATCACGTCATGACATCCAGCGGCCAGCTTGCATGGGTCAGTGAAACGGTTGTATCAGAAGACTCAGTATTCGAACCTGGTGCTATCTTTATCGTAGGGGCATCCAATATCTCCCTTCGCTCCGGAGCAACTAATTCTTATCCGGTAAGGGAAGTACTTAAGAAGGGCACGAAGGCAACCCTTTTAGGCGATTTCACCAACGCTGCGGGAGAAAAGTGGTTTAATATTAAGAGTTCCTCTGGAAAAGCCGGGTGGATCTCGAATTCAAGCATGAATTCTCTTCAATTGCTGAAAAAAGAACTTGTGGCCCCAAGTGTTTCCACAGTAGATGGAAATCAAATGATCACTTGGAAAAAAGCTAGCAAGTTCGATATCTCCTATTCAACCCTGTCTTCCAATCGGTTAAAGATTTCAGGCGGGTTAACGGGTATTGATATTCCAAGTGGAAAAGTCAAAGGTATTCAATCCATTGAACCGGCTGGACAATCTGTCATCGTCACCTTTGAGCCTGGCTACTCTTTTACAATCCGTGACTACTCGGACAAGGTGACTGTGAAAGCTGTACCTTACGGGCTAGCTGGAAAAACGATTATTGTTGATGCTGGTCATGGCGGCAAAGATACCGGGGCCATTGGACCAAAAGGTACAAGAGAAAAAGATGTGGTTCTTGCAACAGCCATTCTTCTTGGACAGGAATTAGAGAAGTACGGTGCTAACGTTGTATTAACACGCAGCACTGATATCTTCTTGGAGCTATCTGAACGAACACAAATTTCCAATGCTTCACAGGCAGATGCTTTTATCAGTGTTCATGCGGATTCATTCTCTTCTACTTCAAAGGGATCCACTACGTATTTAAACACGACCGTTAATTTTAACGGACCTAGAAGCCAAACAATGGCCGAATCTGTTCAGAAAAACATGGTCTCTTCACTTAAGACGTATAATAGAGGCGTCAAAGAGCAAAACTTCTATGTGAATCGCATGAATGAGCTTCCTAGTATTCTCGTTGAACTAGCATTTATCTCCAATCCAAATGAAGAAGCACTGCTTCGTTCAGACGAATTCCGCCGTAAAGCCGCTGTGGGCATTACAAAGGGATTAGAGGAATACTTTAACAAATTTTAATAAATGGAAAACTATTTCCTAATAAAAAATAATATGGTAATCTACTATTGGTTCTAGTAATTACTAAAATAGGGCTTTGTTAATAGACTTGGTAATAACATGCTGCATTAGCAGCAAACTCCATGTTGGTTAACAAAGCCTTTCATTTACATATAAGGGGGAAAAAAGATGAACCGTTCGAAAAAGATAATTGCTGCCGGAGCATTAGCTATCGGTATTGGCGCAGGCGCCGTTATTTCTTCACCACAAGCAATGAATGCATCAAGCAATGTAGTTTTAGCAAGCGTGGACTGGGTAACTTCCCAGATCAATCCTATGAAAACTAAAATCTCTGACCTTGAGGCAAAAATTAATAGCCAGCAGCAAGAGATTAATAGCTTAAAAGCACAGCTATCTCAACCAGGCACGACACCGCCGCCTGTAACAACTCCACCAGTAACCACACCGCCAGCTAGCGGCGACCTTCCTTCTACTGTGTATGCGGCAAAAGGAACCGTTAAAGTCCATTCCGGTGCAACAACAAGCTATAAAGTCGTTGCAACAAAGGCGAACGGTGCTGCTTTAAAGGTTATTGACTCCTTCAACTCTGCAACAGGTCTCTGGTACCGCGTTGAAATTTCTTCTACTGTCAAAGGCTGGGTATTCTCTGGCGATGTAACGGTCAGCAAATCTTCTGCAAGCGCGCCTTCAAGCGTGGTTACATTCGGCGAAGTTCATTTACGCAAAGGAGCAACAACAAGCTACGATGTTATTCAGACCCTTCCAAAGGGAGCTAGCTTAAAATATATCTCAACCTTTACAAACGCTAAAGGCGAAGTCTGGTACAATGTCCAAACCTCATCTGGCATCAAAGGATGGGTATCCGGCACCCTCAGTGAGGTGAGATAACATTGAAAAAGGCTTTAGCGATAGTTAGCAGTCTTATCTTGCTGCTGATCTATCTTCCTAGTTATACAGAAGCAGCCGAAACGGCTCAATATCCCAATCAAGTTAAGGTTTCTATTTTTCTAAAGAATAGCGTGACCTTAACATTAAGCGGAAACTATCAGCTTAACAATCTAGATACAGGTGAGATTACCCCACTGGTAAAAGGGTCCTCATTAACAGCGGTAAAAGATGGATCCAATGTATCGGTGAGTTTCAGCGGAGAAACAAAAACGTCTGTCAAAGGATTTAATGTAGAAGAACTTGCAGATGGTAGCACATCTTTAACACGCGTCAGCAATGGAGTAACTTACCGAGGAAGCTTCTTTTTAAAACCAAACGGAACCCAAATTGAAGTTATAAATATCCTTGACATGGAAGACTACCTCAAAGGTGTCGTGCCAAGCGAAATGCCTGCATCCTGGCATAAAGAAGCGCTTAAAGCGCAAGCTATCTCTGCCAGAAGCTATGCTGCAAACATGATCATGCTGACAAGCACAGCGTCCAGCCAGGTATACCGCGGCTATTCAGGTGAGGATGCTAGAACGAATGCGGCGATTGAAGAAACGAGAGGTCTACTTGTGAAACATAACGGGAAGCCAATCCAAACCTTCTTCTTCTCAACATCCGGCGGAAAAACAGCCAATGTGAGCGATGTCTGGAATTCGAATCAAACGTACTTCCCATATTTAGTAGCGGTGGACGATCCTTATGAGTCTTCACCTTACAGCAACTGGACCGAAACCTTCTCGGCAGCAACGATTTTAAACTCTTTTAAAATGCCAGCCGATGCACAAATTTTAGATATGAAGGTTTCTAAAACTGGGGCTAACGGCGAAGTTCGCGGGATTACACTTAAAACAACCAAAGGGGATAAAACGATAAACGGAAACGAATCAGAAATCCGTAACCTATTCCCGATCAACAACCCAAATCTTTATAACAAACTGCAATCCAACTGGTTCACAATTGAAACTAGTGGTTCAGCGGCTGTTGTTGGACAGGAAGTATCTGTTCAAACCTCAAACGGAGTAACAACCATTAGCGATCTGAAAGGGCAAAAGGTCCAAACCGCCAGCGGCGAAATGACCCTTTCCGATTCCAACGTATCAATTCAAACAGCTACTGGAGTCGTTACTAACGAAGGAACTGGAACAGGGACTGGCATCACCACCATTACCCTTAAAGGAAAAGGCTGGGGCCACCGCGTCGGCATGAGCCAATACGGAGCCAAAGGATACGCCGAAAAAGGCTGGACAGCCGAGAAAATCTTAACGCATTACTTCCAGGGAACCACGATTTCGAGATAACTAATAGTAATGGGAATCTTACTAGGCCTTTGCGAGCCCAGGGGGTTCCCTTTTTTGTGCTGGTGAATGGGAATGATGCCCTTAGGTTGATAAAATACTATTGTTCGGGCATTGTTCTTCCTCTTCGATTCCCTCAAACTAGTAAAATCATGGCTCTCGGGCATCGTTCCACCCCTTCGATTCCCTCAAACCATTAAAATCATGAGGCTCGGGCATCGTTCTATCCCTTCGATTCCCTTTAGCCAGCAAAGTCATAATTCTTGGGCATCGTTCCACCCCTTCGATTCCCTTAAACTAGCAAAATCATGACCCAAGGGCATCGTTCCACCCCTTCGATTCCCTTAAACTAGCAAAGTCATGACCCAAGGGCATCGTTCAGTGCCCTTGCGTTCCCTCTTCACTCTAAAAATGGTAATCTCGAGCACGATTCCTGCCCTTGCGTTCCCTCCTCATTCTAAAAATCGTAATCTCGGGCACGATTCCTGCCCTTGCGTTCCCTCCTCATTCTAAAAATCGTAATCTCGGGCACGATACGCACCCTAGCGTTCCCTCCACCCTTTATAAACTCGTAACCTCGGGCACGCTCCGCACCCTTGCGTGCCCGAAACACCAAAAATCCATCACTCAAAGGAACGATTCCCAACAGCAACCGTACCGCACCACCACCCATTACCCAATAGAAAAAAGCCAATCCGCTCTACGAATTGGCTCTCTCAACTATTCTCTTTTTCTCATCTATATTATCCAAAATATCATCCACAATGCTCTTCCAAGAGTACTGGTCAATGGCTAGCTTGCGGCCGTTTTCGCCCATCACACGATACTCTTCGTCTGAAACCTTGGCAAGCTCAGCAACAGCTTCTGAAATCGCAACCGGGTTCTCCGGCAGCGCAATCTTTCCGCAGGTATGCTCTTCAAGAATCGCCGCACTCTCGCCGCTCCCGCAATACAGCACGGGCACACCAGACGAAATCGCCGGGAAAATTTTCGAAGGTCTAGCCCCTTTAAATAAATCAATATCCCGCAAGGAAACGACGCTGTAATCGGCAATCGAAAACATTCGAGGCATTTCCGAAACAGGAACAGACCCGTAAAAGGTGACGTTATCAAGCCCCAATTCCTCTTTCATCGCCAACAGCTTCTCCCGCTCCTGGCCATCTCCAACAAAAAGGAAATGAACATCAGGCAGCTTGTCCTTCAAAAGCTCGGCCGCTTTCAATACAGAATCTAATCCTTGCGCATAACCAAGAGCACCTGCATACATAAAGACCTTTTTCCCATCAATGCCGATTTCCTGCAACAAACCATGGTCCTTCGGCAATGGCGTAAACGTATCTGTGTTTACCCCATTCGGAAGCAGGAACACATCCTCCCGCTTTTTCCCTTTGCGGACCATGTATTCTAAAATCCCTTCAGTCGCCGTTGCAATCTTCCACGATTTCTTATAAAGGAACCTTTCAAGAATCTCAGCCAGCTTAATAAACTGTTTATTCTTCAAAATCCCAAGCTCAACCGCAGATTCCGGCCAAATATCCGCTACATTAAACACAAATTTAGCTCGCTTCATTTTCGCACCGATATACCCGGTAATCCCGAGAAACAGCGGCGGCGAATTCGTGATAATCACATCGGTCGGCTTTGATTTCATAATCGAATAAAAGGCACTAAAGGTAAAAGAAAAATACGAAGCGAGACGCTTCCAGAAGCTGCCCTTTGGAGATGGGTAAATCCATGACCGATGAACGGGAATTCCATCCCAGTTTTCAAACATATAAAACTTTCCCCGATATTCCTCTGGGATAATCCCGTGCGGATGATGAGGAAACGCTGTTATGACTTCCACCTGATGTCCTCTGTTGATAAGCTCCTTGCTCACTTCGTAGACACGAATCTGCGGAGCACCCGTTTCAGGGGGAAAATGCTGGCATAAGTAAATGACTCTCATTTTCCCATCTCCATTATTTCGCAATTTGTTTAATATAGGCTTCTAATTTATCCTTCAAATCCGGACGCTTCAGTGCAAAATCGATTGATGCCTGCAAGAAGCCGAATTTATCCCCTACATCATAGCGCTTGCCTTTTAAAATATAGGAGTAAATATCTTCTTTTTCCAATAAAAGATCAATCGCATCTGTCAGTTGAATTTCACCTTTTTTATCAGGCTTTCCTTGTTCAAGCAAATCAAAGATCGCTGGTGATAAAATGTATCTTCCGACAATCGCTTGCGTGGATGGCGCTTCTTCAATCGCAGGCTTTTCAACCAGGCTTTCCACCTTAAACAGCTCATCTACACTCTCGGAATACTGAACGATTCCATATTTATTCACTTCGGAACGCGGAACTTCATTACAGCCTAAAATGCTTGATTGTACTTTGTCGTACTGATCAATCATCTGCCGCAATGCCGGTACCTCGCTGTCGACAATATCATCGCCAAGCAGTACCGCAAACGGCTCATTGCCGATGAATTTCTTCGCGCATAATACCGCATGCCCAAGGCCAAGCGGCTCTTTCTGTCTAACATAATGGATATCCACTAAATTAGAAATCTGCTCAACAACCTCAAGCATCTCATGCTTGCCTGTTCTCTCTAAAAGCATCTCAAGTTCTACGGATTTATCAAAATGGTCCTCAATGGCCCGTTTATTTCTTCCTGTTACAATGATAATATCTTCAATTCCTGATTCCACAGCTTCTTCAATGATATATTGAATCGTTGGCTTATCAACGATTGGAAGCATTTCCTTCGGCTGTGCCTTTGTCGCAGGCAAAAATCTTGTGCCCAGTCCTGCAGCAGGAATCACTGCCTTTTTAATCATGATCTCATCCCCTTATTCAAGGTCTGATCGTAAAGCTCTAACATACCGTTTGCATTATCGATCCAGTTATAATTTTCCTTCACATGTTCTATTCCGGCAAGACCCATTGTCTTGCGTTTTTCCTCATCCTCAACCAAAGCCATCATCGCTTTAGCAAGTTCCTCCGGGTTCTCTTTTGGAACGACAAATCCTGTCTTTCCTTCAATAACAACCTCTGGAAGACCGCCAACATTTGAGACAACTACAGGCACCCCGCAGGCCATTGACTCAACCGCCGCGACCCCGAAGCTCTCACTGTCCTCTGTCGATGGCACGCCGAATACATCCATTTTATTTATGTATTCCGGAACCTTATCATTGGGAACCCTTCCGGTAAAAGTGGTTACGTGATCAATTCCCAAGTCTTTTGTCAGCTGTTCATACTCATTACGCTGCGGGCCGTCCCCGACGATCAGCAGCTTTGCATTCTTCTTTTCTGAAAAAATAGCCGCAAAGGCTTTAATCAAATCGCCAATTCCGTATTTATCTGACAGGGCCTTCACTGTTCCGATGGTCAGATCCTCATCAGACTTCAATCCTGGAATTGGTTTGAACTTATTCATATCCACACCAAACGGCGTGACAAAAACTTTTTTTCCGGTATACTTATTTGTCTCTTTAGCCATGATATGACTTGTAGAACAAACGACAGTGGCTTTCCCTAGTGTATACTCGACCATTTTTCGATTCATGCCGCCCTTTTGCGGAAACTGGAAGACATCTCTTCCCCAAACGGAAACATAAAAAGGCCGTCCGTCATTTGCCAGCGCGCCAACTAATCCATAGCTTGATACATAGTGGGCATGAAGAATGTCAGGCTGATACTCTTTCAGCACCTTCTTCAGCGCAAAAACACTGGAGATATAAGACAGCTTCCCTGGCAAAAGCTTTGGAAGCGTAACTGTATCAACTTCCTTGGCATTTTCCTCAGAATAATGATCAAAAAAGGTGACAACCTTCACATCAATGCCCTTATTTTGATAAAATAAAGCCCACTTATGTGTGTGTATCGATTTACTTGGAGCTAAAATTAATACCTTCATAGTTCCTCCTTGACCAAACTGCCCTTTACCTTCTCCACTCTTGCCATCCATGAATGTTTTTCTAAAAAGGTTTGTTGAATATTTTTCAAATAGCGGTCCGTATCTTTTGCCATTTCCGTGATCGCTCGCGCCATATCATAAGGGTTATCCTCACAAATAATTCCATAACCGTCTTTCTCTATTATTTCTTTCTGTGCCGCACAATATGTGGCAACAACAGGAAGTTCATTGGAAAGATACTCGACAAGCTTAACGGGAACAGCAAAATCATTGTACGTGCTGCGGTATCTTGGAATAAAGGCGAAGTCCGTCTCCCGATAAAGCTCGTTCAGCGCTTCTCCGCTTACATGCTTCACCTTCACACTAAGCTCCTGCAAACGGCGCTTCTTCTCTTCTGGCACTCCTGCATATTCATCCTCACGGCAGACCACAGTTAATTCACAAACAGCGCCTCCTCGGTTAGCAATGGCCAGAGCATCCAGCAACAAAAATAACCCATAATCTTCATTATTAATACCGCCAACGTATAGACCCTGTGAAACGGTTCCTGGTTTTTCTTTTCTCACAATGTCTTTCTTGCTTCCCCCAGGCGGAAGGGCAACCATTTTTTTATTAATATCAACGTAAATCCCCATTGCATCACTAGGCAGGAAAATCACGTCACAATATTTGTTGTAAAAATTCTCTTCCATGCGGTAGACGGTCTTCATGACTGTTTTCTTAATTCCCTTAAGCGGATACAGCTCATCAAACTTCCAATACACATCACGATAGAAGACGCCAACAGGGACATTTCGCTCTTTTAAAAACGACATCACCTTTTTATCAACAAACGGCTTTTTCGGCATATGTCCCGGGTCTGTCATCCAGAAAGGAATCGTTTGATTTTCCATATAGCAAAACCAGATATGATCCAGTTTCCCGGCCGCTTTCCATTCTTCAAAAAGGGCATCCCTGGCAGCAGAGTTTCCTGACAGAAGAAGAATTTCCACATTCTCGCGGTCACCCCACTGCTGAAATGCTTTATGAATTTCCTTTGGACGAAGCTTCGAGCCGCTATTGGCATTTTCCGCTACTTCAAATGGGTAGTATAGCAAAACTGATTTCATTTTGATTTCTCCTTATCATTACTGTACAGCTTTCCTTTTCGAAAGGTAGGCAAAGAAATCGATCCGAAGTCTGATGAACAGCAGAATTCCCACGAATAAGCAAGTGATGAAAATCCAGATCGGATTAAAGAGAAAATCAGCAAAGCCACCTACTAATGTCCGAGGAATATTGATTGCAAAATAGATAAACAAGCACAAGAATACCGGGTTTTTTGGCAGTCTGATAAAAATAATGTAAAGCAGCTGTACAAGCACCCCAACGTATATTACAGCTAGAATAATGCCTAAATACCCGAAATTGGCATAGGCTTCAGCGATGAAAAGGGTATTCAGCACCCCGCCCGTTCCATCTTCGATTCTGTTTGGAAAGGCGTTAGCCATAACAAGTCTCGCTGACCGCACCTGATCCATATCGAGCCAGCTGATAAATAAGGACGGCAAACTGCGGCCATTCAAATATGGCAGCGCATCTCCGAAGATATCGATGTGCAAAAAGGTCGGTGAAATCTGCGCCAGGATAATCCGGCCAATCGGCCCGGAGTTATAAGATAGAAACGATCCCAGATCCTTAACACCTTGGATAAACACATACATGAAGATGATTAGCCATACTCCGCTGATCAAATATCCATAGACCTTCCGCGTGCTGAGCTTCAATTTGCCGGCATAGATCCGCACAAAAATAAACATGATAATGTAAAAAATGATCGGAGATTTTGCCAGGTCATAGACACTGATAAGCACCGAACAGCCGAATAAGGCTAAGAATAAAAGCACCCACTTCGGCCGATGTGTTTTTGCTGCATATATATAGGCAATTAATGAGAGCAGCGGCGTCAAGGCAATCGCAAAGATATTTCTTATATACACATTCCCATGGAAGTTGCGTGCTGCCTCAATTCGCAGTCTGCCAAGCTCGGAAAAATTCCCCTTTAACAGTTCAATCAGCGGGACCTGGTTTGTTTTTAACAGCGTGTACGCAACCGCTAGCATACAAACAAGGGAAAGCCCCAGGAAAATCAGATAGAACTCATTTTTTTCCTTAAAAGGCTCTTCCACTGGTTTTTTCAGATAGCTGTTGAATTCCTGTTTCGCATCAAAGCCTGCTAGCTTGCTGACAATGTACATAGTTAATGGCATCATAACCATTACAAATGAAACGGCAGCAAAACCAATATATCTTGAGGACTCATGATCAAGCTTGTTGATCATATAGTAATGATCAATATCAAGCGCAATCAACAGGCTTCCGATATAGCAAGACACAAATAAGGAATAATAGAAAATCAGCGAATTAAGATTCGGTTTTAATAGAGAAAGGCTTCCAGATACTTTTTGAAAAAGAATAATGGAAAGCGTGGTGACGACAATCCAAACGACTAATGCCAGCATCTGTTAGCACCTACTTTTGGCTAATATATTCAGCAATTTTTTCAGAGGCCTTGCCATCGCCAAATACCTCTTGATATTCAGGGTTCACATCTTTTTTAACAGCCGCTAAGATCTTCTCTGTATCGGTTCCTGTTAAAATGTTCGCTTCGCCGTTCAGTGTTTCCACCCATTCAGTCTGCTCGCGAACCGTTACACAAGGTACCTTCATGAAATAAGCTTCCTTCTGAACGCCGCCTGAATCAGTAATAATTTTCTTCGCGCTTGCTTCAAGTGTCAGCATATCTAAATAGCCGACAGGTTCGATCACCTTTAAGTTTGGAATATCCTCAAGGCTTATGCCGTAGCTAGATAATTTGTTCTTCGTTCTTGGGTGAATCGGCCAAACCTTTGTATCTTCAATGTTGGCAAACGCATTAAGGATGTTTTTCATATTATCGATGTCATCGGTATTTTCGGCACGATGAATCGTGATTAAATGATAGTTTTTCTCTGTCAAGCCAGCCTCGCTAAGGATGTTGGACTTTTCTTTAGCCAGCTCACGATTGTAAAGAACAGCATCGTACATGACATCGCCAATATTAAAAACATTGTGCGTGATGTTTTCATTTGTTAAATTCTCCACGGCTGTGTCCGTTGGGCAGAATAAGAATTCAGACACGTGGTCTGTCATAATGCGATTGATTTCTTCTGGCATTTTTTTATTAAAGCTTCTAAGGCCTGCTTCAATATGAATAACTGGAACATGTAGCTTGGCTGCAACAAGCGCACCCGCTAATGTGGAGTTTGTATCTCCGTAGACCATAAGATAATCTGGCTGTTCGCTTAGGACGATGTCTTCAATCTTTGCCATCATTTCGCCTGTCTGCTTGCCATGGCTGCCTGAACCGACGCCAAGATTGTAATCTGGCTTTGGAATATGCAATTCTTCAAAGAAGATATCAGACATATTCGCATCATAGTGCTGGCCGGTGTGAACAATGATCTCTTCCACATGCTTTTGGAATGCTCTTGATACGGGTGCTGCTTTAATAAATTGCGGTCTTGCTCCGAGAATCGTTAGTACTTTCATTGCGAATCCCCCTTCAAGCTTTGAATATAGTCTTTTGCCAAAAATGAATTAATATTATATGGCTGATAATATTTTAGGCCGTTATGTTTAAAAGACAATGCCTTTAAGTATTCAGGATAGCTCTTATAGATCCCATACCATTCCATTGGCTCGGTATAATATTGCTGGTACAGTTTCTTTTTGTTGTATACCTTTTTCATGATTTTATAAAAAGGTCCGTACTTTTCTTTTAAGGAAGCAACTTTACCCGCAGGCTTTGCTGGCTCTGGGAAAAAGTCTGGATACATTTGATGCAAAGTGTAATCATAAAGATATTTTTTAAACCGAAGCTCGACAGGAACGGTTTTGAAAAATTCCATCATGCGGTCATCCCAAAGCGGAATCTCCCAGCCCTTTTGATAAAACTCATACACCCGTACAGAATTGATGATGAACTTTGCCTGTCTTTCTTTCCAGTCCCAATACTCAAACAAGGCGCTAGCCTGTTCGTTCGTTTGGAATTGCAGATCGTTAAAAGATCTTTTAATTTCTGCAAGCAGATCTGGAGCTGCCGTGTGGAGGCCATTAGCAACTTCCCACAGCTTATGGTGTTTTTGCAGAATGAATTGCACGACATCGTCGTCTGAGAATTGGCGATCAACAGTTATCTCGTAGGCTAAGTGGCTGCCTGCGACGAAATCACCGGAATGCCCTGGGATAAAGACAAAATCCTTATCCTGCTTGCTGACGATTTCTCGTACAGCCGGCCAATCCTGAAGGTGAGCCATCGAAGAACCATTAACAGCAAAATCCACGTACTGCTTCCATTCAGCGGAATGATACCATTTATGCCAGTCTTCCTTTTTGTACTCAATGAAGTCCCATTGGATGCCAAGGCGATTGGCGATATCCTTGCTGACCATGGCTTCTTTATTTTCTCTTTTTCCATATGTAAAAGACTGCATGTTGGTAATGCCGTATTCTTTTAGCATGAGCGCGATGATTCGGGAATCGTAGCCCCCGCTCAGCGGCAGGATCGGCGTTTTATTTTCTAGGCGCTTTACTAAATCAGCGAAAACGGCTTCAAAGATCCCCTTAAGTTCTGTGCTGAAATCGTCGAGCGATTTTTCCTGAGGATGATGATAAAACTGATAATATTCATTGGTTATAACTTTTCCATCCGGTAAAATTTTGATCCGGGAACCTGCTTCAATCTGATAAACCTCATCGTAAAGAGTTTTCTCATTAGCCGTGAATCCTGTAATGAGAAATTCCTTCACTGCCGTCTTGTTGAATTTTTTATCAGCAGTATGTTTGATTTTATCTGTTATGATCCAGTTGGAGCCGCTGCGATAATAAAACAATGGCATGCTGCGTTTTCGATCAACGATCGCCGATAGACAGTTGGCAGTATTTTTTATAAAGACAAATTCACCGATGAGGTTATCGAGATTATTTTCAAAGAAGTCCTCTGTTTGCAGGACCTCCTCGATATTTTTTTCGTTAAAAAGCTGCCCGTTGTAGAGGATATAACCGCCAAAGTATACCTTCCCATATGGCAGTGTCCATTCATTTATCAAGTTTTTGTCGTTGATTATGACTTCGTTCAAAAAAATCACCTATTTTCCCCATCTTAACGGGCAGTAGGCTCCCTTACTCAAGAATAGAGTAAGCAAGTAAGTGAAATGGGGGATCAACTGCCCGTAAAGATCCGATTGGTTCAACTAACCATCCGTG
Source organism: Cytobacillus sp. MT66 (assembly GCF_058792595.1). Classification (NCBI taxonomy): domain Bacteria; kingdom Bacillati; phylum Bacillota; class Bacilli; order Caryophanales; family Bacillaceae; genus Cytobacillus; species Cytobacillus sp. MT66. The sequence continues at coordinate 33,735 of NZ_JBXAFB010000006.1, read as the reverse complement.
GGGATAAAGCCCCACAGATGGAAGTTTCACCTTATTTTGAAGTGCCCTTTGATCGCTTTTTCAGCAAATCTTTATCGACACGCGATAAAAGGATCATTAGGATATAACCAAGCCAAGCAAAGATAATGTTGAAATCTGATAGGCTGCTTTCCTGTATATACACAATGGCCGCGACCGCGATGAGCGCAGTGACAAATAAAAAGGCCATTTTGCCAAATGACACGGGAACATGGTAAAGCTTCTGGCTTTTATAAAAAATGTACGTGATCGCGATGACATAAGATACCAAGTAGGCCGCGACACTTCCCCAAATATTGAATTGCGGGATTAGGACAATGTTTAAAATAATATTGATAACAGCGGCAAATCCGAAGGCATATGAAATCAGCTTTGTTTGCTTCGTGAAAAAGATGCCGACTGAAATGATCATATAATAGAAGTTCAAGAATGTGACAGCCGATAAAATCGCTACATATTTATAGGCCTCATGATAACTATCGCTTAACAGCGTGATAATCCACGGCATCAAGGTAGCAACAAACAGCACGCCAAGCGTTCCGACTAGCAGAATCGCATAATACAGCTTCGCAAATAGTTTGGTGCTGTCCGGTTTGTCTTTCAGTGACATAGAAAAAGGCCGCCACGCCATTTGTACGCCGCTTGTTAGTAAGGTAATTAAGGTTGCGAATTTCACGGCTGTTCCATAGATACCCACTTCTGTAAAGGATGTGAATCTCTCCAGCAAAAGTGAGTTAGCGTTCACAATGACCCAAAAGGCAAGCGAAGCCGGCACGAGTGGCGCCGCATATGCCATTAATTCTTTTAAAAGCTTTTTATTAAATGTAAATCTCGTGTATTTTAATACCGGTTTTAAAAGTAATACGACTATGATTACTCCGCTTATGATTCTGCCGTATAAAATACTTTCAATTGTCGGAGCGAAAAATTTTAATAGCCCATACGAGAAAATAGCAATCAGCAGCATTTTTAAAACGGTTAAAGTAACTACCTTTTTCGTTACAAAATCATATCGGAGTACCGTTAGGATTAAAGCAACAACGGTATCTAATGCGAGAACTCCGATTGAAATATAAAACAAATGCGTTAAATTAGGATTGTGCAAGATTAGCTGCGCTAGCCATGGACCACCCAAAAGAAAGATGAGTGCAATAACTAATACAATAATAAGGCGGAAGGTCATGACTGAACGGACATAATCTAGCTTCTTCTTCTTATCTTCCGTATCAAAATAGTAAAAGGCCAAGGCCGAATCTGTCCCAAAAATAACGACAAATGCCAGCATGGATGTGATCCGGTCTAAATAATCCAGTACCCCGTAGTCTGCAGGGTCTGGCAAAAAGGATGTATAAATCGGAAGCATAATAAATGCAATCAGCTTCGTACCGACATTCATAAATGCGTAAAGGAGCGAATCCGCTCCTAAACGCTTAATTTGGGCGAACACCCTATAACAGCTCCCGCTCGTCTACCATTTTGGAGAATTTTGCAGGAACACCTTTGACTAATGTTTTTGGTTCTGTGTCTTTTGTGACTAGAGCACCTGCTGCAACAAAAGTTTCTTCTTCGATGGTGATGCCAGGAAGAATAATTGAAGCTCCGCCGACACGGGCGCCTTTTTTCACATGAGCACCTTTAATCTTGTCAAAACGCTCTTCAGTACGGCCCATGAAGTTATCGTTCGTTGTTGTCACGCATGGTGCGATGAACACGCGTTCTTCAAGAGTTGTATAAGCAGTAATGTATGAGTTAGATTGGATCTTCGTACGTTCGCCAATCTTGACATAGTTTTCCACGGTAACGCCTCTGCCGACAATGACATAATCGCCAATTTCCACATTTTCTCTAACGCTTGCAAGGTCTGCAATCAATGTGCTTGAACCGATTTTAGCGCCTCTGTAGATGACAGCGTTAGCGCCAACAGTTACCTCTTCCCCGATTTCAAGTGCAGGGATGGAATCAGCTAGCTTAACAGTACTTGTTTTCGCAGGCTTTGGCGGCTTGCCGACAACTGCACCATCAGCAATGGTCGTGTTGTCGCCAATGACTGTTCCTTCATGAATTGTCACACGGTTACCGATAATGACGTTTTTGCCGATCTTTGCATCTTTTTCAATAACAGAAAAATGACCAACTTTTACAGAATCGTCTATTTGAACGGAAGGATCAATAAAATTCATAAAAATAATCTCCCTTTTACCTTGAATTATGGATGAGTGGTTTTTGGTTGATTTTTTGACTTTTTTTTGCTGGGATTAGTGACCGGTTTGCGACTGGGTTGCGGCGTTTGGGTACTAAGTTTGTGTGTTAGTTACCGGATTGTGCAGTGCCGCTTTTTTAGGGAACTGACTTTGTATGTTAGTGACCATATTGTACCCTGGCGGCATTTTTCGGGAACTAATCTCCGATATTAGTGACCGTTTACTTTATATAGCCTGGCTTTCCGGCACTAATTTGGCATGTTAGTTACCTTTTTCAGCAGGTTTCCGCTTTTTCGGGAACTAACTTAGCAACTTAGTGACCGTTTTGCACCTTGTTGGCGTTTTTTTGGCACTAGTTGGGCTATCTAGTTACCTTTTTCAGGCCCCAAGTCCTTTTTTGGGCACTAGTTGCCCTAACTAGTGACCTTTTTCTAGCCCTGAGTGAAGTTTTGGTCACTAGTTGCCTAATCTAGTTACCTTTTTCGTCCACATTGTACATTTTTCGTCACTAGTTGCTTTAACTAGTGACGCTTTTCTAGCTCTAAGCTCTTGTTTGGTAACTAGTTTCCCTAACTAGTTACCGTCTAAGAGTCTTAACGCTTTTTCCGGCACTAGTTTCAGGACAAAGTGCCTGTCCCTGTGTCCCGCTGGACAAGGTGCCTGTCCCCATGTCCGCACACGCGTCCACTATTACAGCTTGATATATTTGTTTGGCTTTTCGATATCTTTCATTGCGTTACGGGTGTCAAAGATGACTTTGCTTTCTTTGGCGATCATGTTGTAGTCGAAGTCGCTGTGGTCGGTTGTGATCATGACTAGGTCGGCTTCGTTTAGTAGTTCTTTTGTTAACCCTACTGTTTCTACTGATGCGCCGCAAGATCTGAATGAAGACACATATGGGTCAACGACTGTGTAATCTGCACCATGTTGTTCTAATAGCTCAACGATTTTAAGAACTGGAGATTCTCTGACGTCGTCGATGTCTTTTTTGTAAGCTACGCCAAGGACCGCTACTTTTGCTCCGCGAAGGGCTTTGCCGTCTTCGTTAAGCACTTGCATGGAACGAGTGATGACATATTCAGGCATGCTGTTGTTGATTTCGCCAGCAAGCTCGATTAGTTTTGTATGGTAATTGTATTCGCGTGCTTTCCATGTTAAGTAGAATGGATCGATTGGAATACAGTGACCGCCTAGGCCTGGGCCTGGGTAGAATGCCATGAATCCGTATGGCTTTGTTTTCGCTGCATCGATTACTTCCCAAACATCGATACCCATCTTCTCGCATAAAATCGCCATTTCATTGGCTAATGCGATATTGATATGACGGAAAGTGTTTTCGAAGATTTTCTCCATTTCCGCAATTGCTGGAGATGAAACTTCGTGCACATCGCCTTCAAGGACGTTGCGGTAAAGAGCGGCTGCTACTTTTGTACAATTTTCGGTGATACCGCCGACTACCTTTGGAGTGTTCTTTGTTTTGAATTGCTTGTTACCTGGGTCAACGCGCTCTGGTGAATACGCGATGAATACAGATTCGCCGACTTTAAGGCCTTTTGCCTCAAGAGCTGGACGAACGATTTCTTCAGTTGTTCCAGGGTAAGTAGTTGATTCTAAAACAACAAGCATTCCTTCATGGGCAAATTTCGCAATTTCTGTTGCGGAGCTTTTTACATATGAAGTATCTGGCTGCTGATAAATATCAAGCGGTGTTGGCACACAGATTGCTACTGCATCCACTTCTGCAATGCGAGCGTAATCTGTTGTTGCCTGTAAATGACCGTCTTTAATCATGTCAGCTAGATCTTGGTCGACAACGTCGCCAATATAGTTAATTCCCATGTTAACTTGTTCAACACGCGCAGCCTGTACGTCAAAGCCAATTACTTTGTAGCCAGCCTTTGCTTTTTCTACTGCCAATGGAAGGCCAACATAGCCAAGGCCTACCACACCGATTACTGCTTCTTTATTGTTAATTTTGTTAATTAATGATGTATATGCGTCCATTTTTTTATTTCTCCTTTTACAACACGACTTTTTTGCCGGTTTCTGCAGACTCTAAAATTGCCAGTATCAATTTTACAGGAGCAAGACCGTCTTCGCCAGTTACAATTGGGTTACGATTATCTTTCACTGCTAAAACCATATCTTCGATGATGCATTGGTGTCCTGGCTTGCCGAATGGATCTTCTTTTATTTCATTTTTTATTTTGTCCGCATCCTCTTCGGATACTCCCTCGATATCCCATGTTTCAATATAAATGGCATTTCTTCCGCTTACTTTAGCGGATGCTGTCTCACCAAAAATAGCAATGGATTCTTCAAGGTTTTTCGGATAAATGGTTGTTGCCGCTTCGATAACGCCTAGCGCGCCATTTTTAAACTGAACAACTGCTGCAGCAACGTCTTCTGTTTCAATCTTACGCAAACGAGTCGCTGCCATTGCCTGTACAGATTCAACTGGGCCCATGAGCCAAAGCATTAAATCTAGATCGTGGATAGCCTGATTCATTAGCACGCCGCCATCAAATTCCTTGGTTCCTCTCCAAGCGGCCTGGTCATAATATTCCTGATTGCGGTTCCAGCGGACTGTAGCATTCGCATGACTCAGCTTGCCGAAAGAACCTTTATCCATCTGCTCTCTAAGCTTTTGAATAGCAGGTCTGAAGCGGTTTGGATGGACAACTGCAAGCTTCACGCCGTTATCTTCCGCATATTTAATAATTTCTTCGGCATCCTCTAGTTTTAAGGACATTGGTTTCTCCACAATGATATGACGCTTATGTTCCGCGACAATTTTTGCAAGCGGAGCATGCAGTCCTGATGGAACACAAATATTAACAACGTGGATATCTGGATTTTCCTCCAGCATTACGTTTAAATCCGTATATTTCTTCACATTAGGAAGGTCAATTTCTAAACGGGCTGGGTTTGTATCGCAAATCGCAAACAGATTAGCACCTTCAGCGTTATTAACGGCTTCAATATGCTTGTTCGCAATATGCCCCATGCCAACGATGGCAAAATTAATCATGATTGTAGTACCTCCTGGCTTCGTTCATGTATTTCCAAAGCATTAGGAATAAAACAGCTGCAATAATTCCTAGAATAAGTCCCGCTAATGTTAGCTCCATTTTATGAGTGTCCACAGCATTCACATCCTGGCGGACAATGGATGGCGGTTCGAAGAAAGATAAATCTCCTTTAACCCTATTAATGGTAGCAACTACATCAGCAATCTCGGACTCGGTCCACTCAGTAACACTAGTAACATCTCGATATTCTTCGGTTGCAAGGTTGCCGTTTTCTATCTTGTCATTGTATACCTTTAGAACATCTTTCAATTCGTCACGACGATCCTTATTTAGTTCTATATATTCCTCAGTGATTTTATATCTTTCTTCATAGCTATCTAAAAGCGCCTTTTCCAGATCACCTGTCATTTTCGCCAGATCACTTTCCAGCTGGGCTTTATCATCATTATAAATTTTGATCTTCACATAACTTTCACTAGTTACATCTGCCTCGATATCACCCTCAATACCTTCACCAAAGGTAGCCATGATATTAGAAGGATTCGTTAAAGCCTTTAACTTAACCGAACCGGTAAAAACCGTTCCGCTCCCCACATAATCAGCCTTTTTCGGCACAAGATAAGAAGCGCCAAAACCAAGCAATGCAAATATCAGCGGAATAATAATAAAAAATTGCTTCTTCTTCCAAAAGAAAATTAAATATTCATAAAGAGCAAACCTTTTCTGTTCTGCCACAGGACCACCATTCCTTTTAAAGTTTACATTTCTTTAAAACCGAAAAGAAACGTCCCCATTACCGGCGACGTTTAAAAACATGGGGACGGTTTTTCCACAAAGAGAAACCGTCCAAATGAAGTCCGCGCGGTTGTTCATCGCCTCGCGTTCTCTTGCTTACTTATTAAAGAACTCTTTAATTTTCTCCACAATGTAATCCTGTTGCTCTTTCTTCAGCTCTGGGAACATCGGAAGCGATAATGCTTCTTTTGCAGCCTTTTCAGCGATTGGAAGATCGCCTTCCTTATAGCCTAAGTCCTTAAATACAGGCTGAACATGCAATGGAAGCGGATAGTAGATCATTGTTTGCACGCCATTTTCTTTTAAGAAAGCTTGCAGTTCATCACGTTTTTCCACACGGATTGTGTACTGATGGAACACATGATAATTTCCTTCTTTTTCAACAGGCGTTGTTACATGTTCACCAACTTGCTCATTAAGCAGGTGTGTGTAATATTCAGCATGCTCTCTTCTTTGTTCACTCCACTCATTTAAATGAGGGAATTTCACATTTAATACAGCAGCCTGCAATTCATCCAAACGGCTATTCACACCAAGAACATGGTGATAGTATTTTGGCTTGCTTCCGTGCACACGAATGACACGGCTTTTTTCAGCGATATCATCATTATTCGTTACAACCATACCAGCATCGCCATAGGCACCTAAGTTCTTTGTTGGGAAAAAGCTGTAAGTTGCTGCATCGCCAAGCTCGCCGACAGTTTTGCCATTTCGTATCGCACCGATCGCTTGAGCACCATCTTCTACAATAATAAGGTTATGCGCGTCCGCAATTTTGCGAAGCTCTTCCATATCAGCCATTTGGCCATATAAATGAACAGGAATAATCGCTTTCGTCTTATCTGTAATTGCATCCTTAACCTTAGCAGGGTCAATATTAAAAGTTACAGGATCAATATCGACAAAAACAGGTGTAGCACCCGCACGAACGATCGATCCGCCAGTTGCAAAGAAAGTGAAGGCTGTTGTAATAACTTCATCTCCAGCTTTTACGCCAGCAGCCTGAAGGGCAATATGTATCGCATCGCTTCCGTTTGCCACTCCTACTCCATGGCTTACATTACTGAATTCAGCAATATCTGCTTCAAGCTTTTTCACATTGTCTCCTAAGATAAAACGTGATGAACTCATCACCTCATCCAATGCAGCAAGGATTTCGTCCTTAAGCCCTTGATATTGTTCACTTAAATCTAACATAGGAATATTCATACCAATTTCCTCCAACGTCATAGATGAAATACTAAATTATTTTAACACAAAACCTTTGACAAACAGACATATTTCGATGTGGCATCGACAGAAATTGCACCTTTTTGCCTAAAAAAAGCCGCTTGCGGAAACCACAAACGGCCGGATGTTATTGTCTCCCGGTTACTTTCCGGTAAATTTTAATCATAGGTTTGTACTTTTCGTGAACTAACCCAATGGTCTCAGCCAGCAATTCAAGCAGAAGCAAAAGACCAAAAATAATAAAGATACTTACCCATAATGTAGCCGTTGAGAATAGTATGGCACTCGCACTGAAAACAATTCCAAAACCGTAAATACATAAAACGGTTTTTCTGTGCGAAAGGCCAAGGGCTAGCAGTCTGTGATGCAAATGTGACTTATCTGGCGCCGAGATCGGTTTTTTATTAGCAATCCGACGAATGATTGCATAAGTTGTATCGAAAACAGGCACACCTAATATGATGATCGGAACGATAAAGCTAAATAATGTAACACTTTTGTAAAGACCCAGCAGCGAAAGAACGGAAATGGAGTAGCCTAAGAAAAGCGCTCCGGTATCTCCCATAAAAATTTTCGCTGGGTGAAAATTATGGTACAAGAACCCTAATGTACTTCCCAATAAGATGAGAGAAAGCATTAAAATCAATGATTTCCCGCCAATTCCAGCCATGAACGCAATCGTCGCAATAACAATGGCTGAGATCCCGGCAGAGAGTCCATCCAATCCATCAATAAGGTTAATGGCATTCGTTATGGCTACAATCCAGAATACTGTGATTGGGTAGGTCCAGAATCCAAGATCAAATGTACCTACAAACGGAATCGTTAAAAAGTCAATCGTTAGGCCACTTCCTACAACAGCTCCTGCTGCTAAAAGCTGGCCAGCTAATTTATATTTTGCGGATAATTCATATTTATCATCAAGCATCCCGGTGATAATAATGACGATGGCTCCAACGGAAATTCCAGTGATTTTCTCGTTGTACAGGCCGCCAGCAAAATAACCGGCAATCACCCCAGCGAAGATCGCAAGGCCACCCAGCCTTGGCATGATCTTTGTATGCACTTTTCTTTGGTTTGGCTTGTCAATTGCACCAAACTTAATGGCAAACTTAATGACTAAGGGTGTAATAAGTAAGGACGTAATTAAAGCAACCAAAAATGCAGCTAAAAATTTAATATCCAATCGTATCACCTTAGTTTGTGTATTTGGTCAGGTCATTTAGCCATACTGAATTAGGCTACATCAATCCTAACATATATTATCAAGAATTCAATTAATTTCACTATTTTGAAACATTACAGTTTTACGTGCTTTGTTACTGAATTTTTACCCTTTCCATATTTATTGCTTCTAATTGATATTATCACCTCTTTTTTCAGAAAGTCTTTATAACATTTCGACCTAAATTGGAAGGTTCCTCTAATGTTGACGAATTTTATCGAAAAAGGTTTCAAAAAAGATAGATTCATAGATTATCTTGCAGTTTTCTGTTAAAAATTAACTGCGGTAATTCGACCAAAATATATTATACTACATTATATGTTATAATTTAGCTAGAAATAAAGTTTTAGGGGAGAACTGCATGCTATCTTTAATGAAGCGGATTTTTAATGAAGATTCAGCCGAGCTAAAACGTCTTTACAAACACGTTACAAATATAAATCAATTAGAAGAAAAAGTTTCTTCTTTAAGCGACGAAGAGCTTAAAGAGACGACACAATACTTAAAAAATAAATTAGCCGAAGGTGCTTCTGTTTTAGATATTAAAGAAGAAGCTTTTGCAGTTGTAAGAGAAGCATCTAAGCGCGTACTTAACCTCCGCCACTATGATGTGCAACTTTTAGGCGGCCTTGTTCTGCTTGAAGGCGGCATTGCTCAAATGAACACAGGTGAAGGAAAAACACTTGTCGCCACCCTGCCAAGCTACACAAGAGCTCTTGAAGGAAAAGGCGTTCATGTCATTACGGCGAATGAATACTTAGCCAAGCGTGACTTCGAACAAATGGGACAAGTATTTCAATTCCTTGGCCTCACTGTCGGATTAAACATTTCACAAATCCCTGAAAATGAAAAGAAAGCAGCCTATAATGCTGATATTACTTATGGTACAGGGACAGAATTCGGCTTTGACTTTTTGCGCGACAATATGACAACGTCTTTTGAAGACCGCGTACAAAGACCTCACCATTTTGCGATTATCGATGAAGTTGATAGTATTTTAATAGATGAAGCGAGAACACCGCTGATTATTGCCAGCAAGTCTGATGTAGCTACAGAACTTTATTACATCACAGCTGAAATTGTCAAAGGCTTTGAAGATGGCAACCAATATGAATTTTTCCCAGAAACAAAGCAAATCATCTTAACAGACAATGGCGCCAATGAATTAGAAAAGGTCTTTGACTTGAAAAATTTATATGATGCCGAGCATCGCGAACTTCTTCATGTCGTTATGCAGTCACTGCGTGCAGAAGTAGTTATGAGGAAAGACGTTGACTATATTGTTAAAAATGATTCCATCATGCTTGTCGACCAGTTCACAGGCAGAATCATGGAAGGACGCACCTTCAGCGACGGTCTTCACCAGGCAATTGAAGCCAAAGAAGGCGTGACCGTAAAAGATGAGAATAAAACACAGGCATCGATCACTGTGCAAAACTATTTCAGATTGTATGATGTTCTTTCAGGTATGACTGGAAGTGCAACGCCATCTAAAAATGAGTTTTTCCAAACTTATAATCTAAGAGTTGTCACCGTGCCGACAAATAAGCCAAATGCCCGCGAGGATATGGAAATTTTGGTTTATAAGGATTATGAGTCAAAGGTGAAAAAGATTGTTTCTGAAGTTGCTGAGCTCCATGAGATTGACAGACCGGTATTGATCGGAACAACCTCGATCGCCCAATCTGAAAAGCTTTCAGCCGCGTTAACAGAAGCTGGCATCACTCACCGTGTTCTTAATGCGAAAACAGAAGAAGATGAGGCCGGAATTATTTCACAAGCTGGGCAAAAAGGTCAGGTTATGCTGGCAACCAACATGGCTGGCCGCGGTACTGACATCCTTTTAGGAGAAGGAGTTAAGGAACTTGGCGGTCTTCATATCATCGGAACGGAATTGCATGAGAGTGCAAGAATCGATATGCAGCTAAGAGGCCGTGCAGGCAGACAAGGCGATCCAGGTTCAACGCAATTTATCATTGCGATTACGGATGATATTTTTAACTACTATGATCAAGACGAGCTGGAAAAGTGGAAAAAGAAGATGAAAACCGATGAAACCGGGCTAATCATTTCTCCTAATCCGGAAAAATTCGTTACTAAAGTTCAGCAGATTGTCGAAGGCAGCCACTTCTCTGCCAGAAACCATCTATTAAAGTTAGATGATGTTTTAAATGAACAGCGCCAAATTATTTATAAAAAGCGGGATGACCTGCTAGCTCAAGAAGATTTGACTGACATAGTCCTATCATCCTTAAAGGATCATATAGATCTGCTAGTAAATACCCATTGTCCAGATGAATTGTTGACGGAGGACGCTCCAATTGATAGCCTTTATGAAGAGCTATCACTTTTGTTCGGCGACCTTCCATTCTCTAAGGTAGACCTCAAGGATATTGAAAGACCTGCTGTGGAAGAAAAGGTCCATGCACTCTATGAAGAATATAAAGAGAAGATTCTTGATCTTCGCGAGCAAGAAGCCTTTAGAAACCAGGTCAAATTGATGTATCTGCAAACATTGGATCATTCATGGGTCGTTCATATGGACGTGATGAATCAAATGAAAGAGGGCACTGGTATCCGCAGCTACGGTCAAGAAGATCCATATCGGTTATATGCCTTGGAAGGATTTGAAGAATTTAAAAATTACTTTGCTGAATTGGATGCGCAAATCAGTAAACAATTGAGATGGATTGTTCAGCATTTTTTGGATGAAGGACAAGAAAAATCTCTATAAGGGGGATTTGTACATGGGCATTTTTAATAAGAAGAAAAACGAAGCAGAACAAGAAGAAAACCTGTCACTAGAGGTCCAAGGAAACGAAAATAACGAAGACGGCATTAAAACAGAGTTATCGTATCACCCTGATTGGGACATTAGCGTTCAGGAAAAGTATGTGTTCCAATATAACCATCAAAAGCTACCTGCCTTGCAGCCAAACCAAATTGCCATCAACGGAATCAATCTTTACACATATGATGATGGCTTTGTTATTACTGCTTTCTTAAGAAGCTCATTGCCGCAAACGATTAGCTTTGAGGTTGTGGATCTTGTTATTGTCGATGGCGATAACAAACCGCTTGCTAGAAAAAGCTTTGAAATGGATCTTTTCGGAGAGCTTCCGCCAAACGCTTGCCGCCCTTGGCGCTTCCTGTTTGAAAATGAATACAAGCTTGAGGAAGAAATTCCAAGAAACAACTGGAAGGTTGTTTTTGAGCTAAAGCAAAAAGGTGTGCCTGCTCAGGAGCTTGATTTGGAGGATAGCTGGAAAGAAAGTTTAAGCGACGAACAAAAAGCTTATCTTGAAAAAGTGGTAAAGGGCTTGAAACCTTTACGTGAAGGCGAAGTTAATTTCATGGGCCTTGAAGCTAAGATGGTCTCTGGACGAGGCTTAGCGGTGACACTGCTCATTCGCAACGGCAGCAACCGCAGCTTAACCATTGAAAATATCCCGCTAGCTTTCGAAGACGCCTCCCAAGAGGTTGTTGCTCAAGCAGGATTCCAGCTTAACAATTTAGAGGTCAAAGCATTTACTTGCAAACCATGGACATTCGTGTTCCCGGAATCGGCGATTAAAAAGGAGCAGCTAGACCTTTCTAAGTGGAGAACCTATGTGCCGCAGAATGCACAGGTTAATGTGAATGAGTAATATGTTAGTTAGATGAAGCAAGGGCTTGGTGGCCCTTGCTTTTTTTGTTTGTTGTTTCTGGTGGGAGAGCATTTGGGCGATGAGGTTGAGGAATTAAAGAATAGTTTGCAATTGTGGTTTTTGGAGGTGGCGTTTCGCTGTTACGGGATGCCTTATGGACACGCAGGTTGAAATTAGGAGCGAACTTGTCCGTTAGAAGTGTTCTCATGGACAATTGGGTTGACTTTTTTGTGTGTGATGTCCATTAGAGGCTTTCTCATGGACACTTCAGCCCATTTTTCTGTGTGCACTGTCTATGAGAAGCTTCCTCATGGACAAATAGGTTCCTTTTTCTGTGCGCACCGTCCATGAGGGGCATCCTCATGGACACTTCGACTCATTTTTCTGTGTGTACTGTCTATGAGAAGCTTCCTCATGGACAACTAGGCTCCTTTTTCTGTGCGCACCGTCCATGAGTGGCCTTCTCATGGACACTTCGACCCATTTTTCTGTGTGCGCTGTCCATGAGAGGCATCCTCATGGACAACTCGGCTCTTTTTTCCCTGTGCTCTGTCCATGAGAGCCTTCTTCACGGACAACTAGACTCTTTTTTCTCTGTGCTCTATCCATTAGAACCTATCTAACAGACACCTCTCCTATTTTTTAACAAGTGCCATCTGCCAGAGGCACTTTAGCATGTTATCATAGTATACACATTCCACTACAAACTATCCCCCGTTTAAAAAAACAAAAATGCCCAAAGGCTTAATCACCTTTGGACATCTTCTCATCTACTACTTATTTAATTCATGATACTCAATATAGCCTTCCATATTGGTAATGAATGTGCCGCCAAGTCCGTATTGGCCGCCGTAGTTTTGATCATATGTATAAACGCGGTACTTCTCTCCAGGATTCAGGATTCTAACCATTTCTAACTTGTTATTGCTGTCTCTTTTCCATAGATTAATAGGTTTCTTGACTTCAATAACCCCAATTTGACCTGACTTAATGTCAATGCCCATGAACTTGCCATCATTTAAATCTGGTGGTGGCGGTGTTGTGCCTAAGTCCTTGTATCTTTTCGCCCCAACATAACGCGGGCTCCAATATCTCTCACTTAAGCTGCTTACTTTAACGCCGCTTGAAGTGGCAGAATGGATAAATTGATTATTTCCAATATAAATTCCTGCGTGAGAAACGCCAGATCCGCTAGTATTAAAGAAAACCGCATCGCCAATCTGTAAATCAGCTTTAGCTACTGGAGTTCCTGTTCCAAATTGATCTCTAGAAATACGAGGAAGGTCAATATCATAATGACTATACACATATCTAATAAATCCAGAACAATCAAAACCGTTTGTTGTAGTTCCCCCATATACATAAGGAGTTCCTACTAATTTTTTACTATAATTAACAATATTATCATTGGCACTTGCTTCTGTTGTTTGGCTCATTCCAAAAAGTGCTGGAAAAACCAAAGATGCTGATAGTACTACTTTCGCTAATCTTTTCATCGAAATCCTCCTGAAATTAAGGAAAAATGTCAAAATTTATCGTTAAATTGATTCTACCTTATTTTTCAGGTTCATAGCATTTCAATTCTATTAAATAAAATGACCTTATATTACAAAAGTATTACAAAAATACGGTTATTAGGGTAAATTTTGTCACAAACGGTGTTTTTTTGTAGAAACTATCCTTCCAAAACCATACGAAAAAAGACCTCCTTTTAAAAAGAAGGTCTAGGAGAAGTCCGGCCAATTCTTTTGGAATTGGTCGCCTTTTATTTTTGCAAGGGTTCTATATCGAAAAGGCATCAGTTCTTCTTTGTCTTTGCCAATATAATCAAGTGCCAGCTCTAATGGGATTAGGTTAAATTGATCATCCGTCTCCGAAAGGAAGAAGGCATCCTTAATTCTCCCGCTTTTTTTCGTATCGATTAATAGAAACGCCGGATAATAGCTGCCATCTTTAGCCTCTAAGATTGCTTTAGCCGTCACAAAGCCCTTCGGCTCCTTTTCAAGGTCGCTATTTTCTGTCTTCTCCAGTGCCTTTTGGGCCCATCCCTGGCGTTTATATCCTCCGATAATTTTTGGAGGCTCTTTCTCAAACTGTTTTCTTACTTGATCGATATCATGATTTGAACTAAATGACATTCTTTTCCCTCCAACGAAAAGGGTTTACAAATTAACATAGCCAATTTGAGTCGCTTTTACAAGCGTACCATAACACAAATGACAAATCAAACCAATACAAACAGGAAATTTTGAACAATCAGAAGAGGGCCAGACTCCTATTTTAGCTTGAAAGCCGAAAAACTTTCAACTAAAAAGGAGTTTGACCCTAATTTTTTCACTCAAATACACTAAATTTACTTTTTCGCAAAGGTTTTACTTCAGCGGGACAAGGTACCTGTCCCTCTGTCCATTTCTCTGTCAATTAATAAACTGCCTGGATTTGGTCAATATAAATAGTACCGCTGTTTTTATTGGCGTTGTCGACTTCCATGTAGCGGACTGGTACATCGATGGAAAGCGGTGTTGTCAGGTTCTGTGGAACGTTTGCTTCGATGTATTTCCAGCCTGTCCAGTCAAGACTTTTTGTAAAATCAAGCTGGGCTGCGTTTCCGTTTCCGTCTTTGACTTGCATTCTTAGCCAATGTCCCTGGCCGTCACCGTATACCCACATGCCAATTTTTTTCGGATGGCCTTTGATTGCCAGCGGTTTTACTGCATCGATATAGGCACCGGAAGTTCCGCTTTGACCAGTGAAGTCATAGTTGAGCTTCACTGACTGCTTGCCAGTTTTGCTGATTGAATTACTTGCTTCAATGCTTACATTCGTATATCTGGCTCCAGATGCTTTGTAATTGCCAATGCCGCTTTCGAAGCCTTCGAGTAAAATTGGATCTGGAGTTCCAATGATCACGTTAATTTTTGCAGAAACATTTCCGTGAGAAACTGTAATCGTACCTGTTCCATTCGCTGCTCCTGCGGTAAATTCGCCTTTGCTGTTAATCGTTCCAATGTTAGGTGTGACAGACCATTTAAATAAAGATGGATCTGTAATAACTGTTTTTCCTTTATAAATACCTTTTGGCACAATTTTATAAACGGAGTTGTTTTCCACAATAATATCTTTTTCAGCGATATCGATACGCTCTAGTGTATTGATGATGTTTAGCTTAATCTTGCTTGAAATGCTGCCGGATGAAACGACAACATCACTGCTAGTTACACCTGTAGAAACCGTATAGCTGCCATCGGCGTTTTTCTTCAGAGCTGGCGAAGAAAAGGCAGGATTTGAAACTTTAACAGGGTTGTAATACTGGTCCATTCCTTTAACCGTAATGCCTAAATCTTTATAGGTCGCTCCTGCAAAAAGCGTGAGCTCCTGAGGACCGACAATAAGCTGATGTAATGGCCCTGTCAGCCATTTGCTGATAAATAATAAGGAGTTAGAAACTGAACGCTCTGTGCCATCAGATGGCTTATTAACTAAGGATGCATTATCATCCCCATGGTCTCTGACAACCAGCGTAGAAGAACCCCCGCCGTCAAAGGTAAATGCCTGGACAGCGCCTAAATCCTTCATTAAGCTACCCATTTCAGCTAAGGTCAAACCGACACTGTACTGGTTTCGGCGTCCATCAACAACAGCCGTAACAACGCCGCCGTCTGCTTTAATACCAATAGCTGATCTTGGGTGTACGCCAGGAACATCCTGCGGAAGGACAGCGCCATTTCTAACTAGGTGATAGCGTCCGCTCACTGCTTCAATAACATTATTCCATTCTGCTGGGAGAAATTCTGCCTTCACTTCAACTTTGTCCCCAACCTTTACTGTCTGTAAAAATTGGCTGGCAAAATTATGGCCGGATAGAACAAATTCGCCCTCATTTAGTTTTTCATCACCGACATTTGCAACAACTTTCGTTACTGTTCCCGTTAAAACACTGTGTCCATTTAATTGGCCGGCGTCAATTTTTACAACCGCTTCTGTTCCAAGCTCGTTCGTTCTAGTTGAACTTGCAAAGCTAGGTGTGTAAAGAACAAGATGGTTAGCTGATCTGATTCTGTTGACTGAGTTAATTTTATAAGGATCTTGGCCATTAATTTGCACGGAAAGCTTTAGCTCTGGATTTCCAATAAGCGGCTTCCCATCCTTTGTTACACCAAACACAGCAAGTTCATTTAATGGCGTCTGGCTTGTAGAAACGATATTTCCTTGCTGAATCATCATGTCAACTGGATGACCGTTTTTATCAAAATAGTCTGCGTTTATTCCAGCGACAACATGCTTGTCCGCTGTCTGAGCATTCTTCGCTTGTGATGAAACAGGCTCAAATCCGTACATCTGACCCTTGCCTAGCGCTGTTTCCAGACTGATATTTTCTGTTTTTCCGTCATATTCAACAGTATAGATTTCCTGTTTCCCGCTGTTGCTGTTCACAGATAGCTGACGTTCTGTTACCCCGGGAGCAATCGTTTTCGACTCTTGCTTTGTTATGCTGCCAATAGAAAGCTTACCAACTGGTTTAGCAGGTTCGCTGCTTCCGCCGCCGTTGCCATAGATCGCATTAAGTTCGGCAAGTTTCTTCTTCGATGGTGTGCGGTAATCTACGTAACCAGGTATTTTTGTAATATAATATCCGCCGCCAAGACCATACTGGCCGCCATAAAGATTATCATAGCGATATACCCGGTACTGTTCACCTGGCTTTAAAATTCGGGAAAAAACAAGCTTGTCCCCGTCTCTTTTCCATAGGTTAATAGGCTTTATAACTTTAATTTTCCCGACCTGACCCTTAACCATCATGAGTCCATCCCAATAAACCTTGCCATTAGTGGCGGCATCGGCCTGGGACTGCAAACCAAAAACCAGTGCTGCTGCAAGTACTACATTCACTAACCATTTTTTCCCCATATTCCCTCTCCTTCTTCATACTATTCTACTATTATATGACATTTTCTATGAAAATTGGACAGATAACTACATAAACTTACTTTTGCCCTAGGCGGGACGCAGGGACAGGCACCTTGTCCGACATCGGGGCGCTTGTGAAGCACGGGACGAGGGGACAGGCACCTTGTCCACCTGCAAGGCCCTAGGACAGGTGCTTTGCCCGCTCCCCCAAAAAAGACAGTACAGGAACCTAATCTGTTCTCCGTTCCACCCAACCAAAAAGGACAGAGTGCCTGTCCCCTTGTCCACACACAGTTGACGTGAACCCTGCCCACCACACAAAAAAAGGACAGGGGCCCCTGTCCTTTAATTCATATTCTTAATGATTTGATAGGTTTTTGGTGCTTTGGTTTGCAATTTATTGCGCGAGGTTTCGTCACGGTAGTATAGGGCGAATGCCTCGGCTAGGTATTCTTCTGGGTATTTGTAGAAGTAGTCTTCACCTGGGAATAGTTTTGATTTTTCTTCATTCCAGATGGCTAGAAAAGCTTGCGAGTAGGAGATGTGGCCTTCTAATAGGTTATCAATGGAATGAGCCAGTTCGTGCAGCTCGAGATTCACTGAGCCATGCCCGCTCCCCTGTTCGCTGTAGCCAATTCGGACAACCACGGTTTTGCCGCCGCCAATGCCTGGAACATCATCCCATGTTTTGTGTGTCTTCTCCCATCCGCGCGGTGCAACACCTTTCAAATGCGCATACTCTGCCGTATCGGTCACGGGGCCGTTTGTCAGCTTAATCTTAATCGGATGATTGCTTAGCTTAGAAAGCAGCGATTCCGGCAAGACAGCAAGCCTGTTCTTAATTTTATTCACGGACGCTTCGTTATACTCTTTTGGGAGAACAACAATGCTATCAACTAGACAGGCTTGTCCGCAGTCGAGAAGCTTCCTTTTAGCCGCAGAAGGGGTTTCATACTTCACTAGCTTAGGAATTTTCGTGATATAAAGATTCCCGCCAACTCCGTATTGACCTCCGTATAGGTCATCTATTCGGTACACACGATATTTTTCTCCAGGCTGGAGCACTCTTTCAAACTCAAGGCCGCTTTCTGTTCTTTTCCATAGATTTATAGGCTTCATGACCGTGACCCGGCCAATTTGTCCTTTTTTCAGCTCGACTCCATCCCAATATACGGTGGCTGCTTGGGACTGTTCGGGATATATGGTTAAAAAAAGAATTATCGCTGCAAAAAATAATAAAATTCTCTTCAAGATGCATTCCCTCCTTGTCTTATTTTATGCCGGATACTGGGAAAAAGATAGAGGCCAGACAGGAATCTGGCCGCAAAATTTTTACTTGTAAACATCTAAAATATATGGGGTTAATGTTGCATTACCAAAGGTATCTTTCACCTTAATATGATAGGTTCCTTTTGCTAGATCGAACGGCAGAATTTCCTTATCTCCGCCAGGATAATAGTCTGCAGATGCAACGAGTTTTCCATTTTTGTATAACGAGATGACGCCATCCACTTCGATTCCAGCTGTGAATTCAATTTTTCCTTTTGAAGCTTTATCGAGCTTCAGTACATACCAGTCCTCATCACCGTAAGGGACGCCCGCGTTCAAATAGCCTGTTGCCTGATAGTGGCCTGGCGCTTTCTTGTTAATCGGAAGTGGCTTGGATGGGATATTATTTTTCACAACCGAATCTTTATCCTCATCATTTTTGTTCACCGGTGCCACCTTCAATTGGTATGGAAGCAAAGAGAATGAGTTTGGCCAATCAAAATAGGCTGATGCGATAATAATGTAATTTTTCCCCTTAGCTGCGTTAAAGGAGCCGTATGCTTTGCCGCTCATGGTGCCCCTTTCAATGTACTGAACATTAACAAGCTCATCGTCATCCAGTTTCCGATTCTTATTGGTGTCCTCCACAATTTGCAGGTATCCGTAATACTTACCGAGGAATTCCTTTGGATATTTCTTTTTAAGAGCATCAGTGGCTTGCTTGCTTTCTAGCGTGATGCCGTAAATGTCATCCTGCTTGCTTTCAAAGTAGAAAACATCGCGATCGTATGGCATGGAAAAATTGCCTTCGATTGCCGGGCCGGCCAGATTTTTAATATTTTCCGTTTCATCATTATCCTCATACTTATCCTGAGGATTTTTCACAACAAGCCCTGCGGTAAATTCGTACGGATCAAAGGAAATGCTTCCGTTATAGTAATTGGCATTCACCTTGATAAAATAGGTCTCGTTTGCCTTTAAACCAGTCGCTGCCTTGTCTAAAAACTCGCCATACTGCCAGAACGAGTACTCGTTGGAGGCAACCATTTCTAAATAGGAATATTCCTTCCCTTTGTAATCCTTATCTGTCTTCACCTGATAAACACCGAACATTGGGGCAGCAGCTTTATTTTTTGATAAATTAAACTCATAGATGCCTGTTTCCGCCGGTGTTACCTGGAACCAGTCTTCATCATCCATGGATTGAATGTAGCCTGTAGCCTTGTCGCCAATATTGTAGGCTTGCGAGCCGTCCCTGATGGTTTGAACATAGTCAAATTCCTCAACCGTTTCTTCCTTAGCGATGATTTCACGCTGCATGTCCAAAGTTACTTCTTCCTGGACAGGTCCGCCAAACGGCAATGAATCCTCATCAGGCGGCATCACTTTGCCTTCAACCTTCAGCTCATAAGGGATGGCTGACGACTCAGGGGTTTGTTCTTCCTCCATCAAGCCAACATTCATGTAAAAATCATATATGCCAAAGTAGTTCTCTGCTTTATTTGATATTTTAATAGTGTAATCGTTCCCTGGCTGGGCACTAAAAGTTAGGCTCTCTGCTTCGCCTTTCCCTTTATTATTTGCATAGAATGAAGGCTCCATTTCATCCAGGGATGGCTGTTTTATTGGCTCTTCTGGCAGTTCTACCGGTTCTTCAGACTCTGGTGTCCTAAACTGCTGATAAACACCAATGCTTGTATCAACTCCGGGAATGGCGGAAAGATCAATTTTAACAACCTGCTCTTCTTCGACTGTAAAGCTGTAGTAGTCATTATCGCCTTCTTTGCCAATTAAGAAATATTGGTCCTTAGGCAGATTGGATGGAAGTTCAATTTTAACAGGTGTATCTGATGTTGATTCATCATTTGGCAGCTCAGTATATTTTTTTACAGAAAGATGATAGTTCGATAGCTTGCTATTTGAATCATCGTAGCTTCCGTTAACATCCTTCACGCCGAAAAATAACTTGCCAGATTTCTTTACTTGATACAACTTCCCTTCAACTTTTCCCTCTTTTACCTTATTAATATCAAGGGTTTCTTCCCCTTCATGGATCATCAGCTTGTAATCGAACTGCGGTGCGCCCTCTAAGGAAAACTGGATGTACTCGCCAGCCTTGGCCTCAATTTGGTACCATTTTTGTTCAAACGGCTTGGTGATTTCACCATTTAGAGTGGAGGTTTTTGTTAGGTCTACCTCTTGCGCTTTTTCTGCGATTTCTTTTTCTGTCAGTTTTTTAGCTGGGAGCGCAGGCAGCTTTTTCAGATCAAACTGCAGGGCCTTGACTGGATTAATGAGCCCATTGCCGTACTTTATATCAAACCCCTTTGTCCCAAGGTCATCTGCACTATGTTCTAAGATGTACTCGACCTGTGAAGGCGTTAAATTCGGATATTTTGATAAAAGTAAGGACGCAACGCCGGCAACCATTGGCGATGCCATCGAGGTTCCGCTCATCGTCTGGAAGCTTGATTTTTTCTCATAATCATAAAGCGTGCTGTAGATTTCCTCACCCGGTGCAACAACATCTATCGCTGAACCATATGTAGAGGTTTCCGCTAAGCTTTTGTCCTTGCCGACAGAACCAACACTGATGACCCCTTCATAAGAGGCCGGGTAATTGGCAAGGGCCATTCCGTCATTGCCGGCGGCAGCTACGAGGGTAATGTTTTTCTCCAGCGCTTTATTAATCGCTTCTTCGACAAGTGGCGATTTCATTGGGCCGCCAAAGCTCATGTTGATGACCTTTACCCCTTTATCAACAGCATGAAGAATCGCATCTGCCACTGCAAAGTCGTACACTCCCCAGCCTCGTTCGGCGATATCAATCGGGAGAATTTTGACATTCGGGTTAACACCAAAGCCGCCGATTCCGTTGCCTTTATTACCGGCGATAATTCCCGCGACATGGGTACCATGGAAATCGGGCAGACCCTGATTCATTGGGTTAACTGCATTATAGCCTGGGAGGAGGCGGCCTTTTAATTCCGGGTGCCCCATATCAATCCCCTGGTCAATAACGGCAACGGTTACTGGGTTTTTCCCGGCAAGGCTTTGCGCTTTTTCTATACTTAACATCTGGTGATAATATTGCTCACTTATCTTAGGATCCGGTGTGGCGAAGGGTTTATAGAGGGCGCTTGGGTAGACAGAAGTTACTTGGCCAAGGCTCTTGTATTTGCCCATTACCTTTTGGAAATTGCGTTTGTCTTTCACTTTGACGACAGCATAATTGAGTCCCGAAAATTGCCTTAACAGCGTCCCGCCTGCTCGCTTGTGATCGTTCAGCGAGAGGGGTTTTGTATATTTAATGACAAGCGTATCTTCACTTAAAAATTTTTCATTTCCCTTATCGATTCTCTGCTGCAGCTGCGGCTGATCGATGGTGATCGCTGATACTGAGTTATTTAAGGTATCGGCAGAAACCGTATTGTAAGGAACTAGATTACTAGAGAACAGGCCAAGTCCAACTGATACCGTCAAGGCGTTTCTAACCCACTTTTTCATAGAATCCCCCTATCTATTCATATAACCATCTTACCTATTATTGGTAATCAGTAGCAAGGACAACCGTCCCCAAACTTTTTATGAAATTCGACAATTGGGTGACATGGGGGTAGGGGGTGGAGCAAATGATTATTTTTGTTAATTAAGCGTTTGATTGGCCGGTTTGGCGGGTAAAATCTTTTAAACAAACATTTGATTAGTGGATTTTGCGTGTGGGGGGTTATTAATTAATTGTTTGATTAGTAGAGTTTGTGGGGAAGTTTTATTAATTAATCGTTTGATTAGTTGATTTTGGGAAGGATTTCCGTTGATCAAACGTTTGATTAAGGAGATTTTGAAGCTAGTTTTATTGATCAAATGTTTGATTAAGAGGATGGAAGGCGGTTTTTTGATCAATCGTTTGATTAGAGGAGGAATTGGGCTTAATCTAATTTAATAATTGATTGAGCACGGAAAACTAGTTACCAGTTTAGGGGATTTTAATGGCAAACAGGCGCCAGTTGAGCAAACTAGTTACCCTTTTTCAGCTTTTCCTTGGCAAATGGGTACTAGTTCGGCTATCTAGTTACCTTTTTCAGGCTTTCCGTTGGCAAATGGGCACTAGTTCGGCTATCTAGTTACCTTTTTCAGGCTTTCCATTGGCAAATGGGCACTAGTTGCGCTATCTAGTTACCTCTTTCAGGCTTTCCTTTTGAAATCGGGCACTAGTTCGACTATCTAGTTACCTTTTTAAAAGAGTCCGTGGTTTTTCCGGTACCAGTCGCTTCAACTAGTTTCGCTTTTTACTATTAATCTGTTATTTGCGGCACTAATATCTTAAGTTAGTTACCGTTTCAGCTCCCCTGCTCTTTTTTCAGGCATTAACATTCAATATTAGTTCCCGTCCTGACTTCCCCTCTCTTCTTTCCGGCACTAACATTCAATGTTAGTTCCCGTCCTGACTTCCCCTCTCTTCTTTCCGGCACTAACATTCAATGTTAGTTCCCGTTCTGACTTCCCCTCCACTTTTTCCGGCACTAACATCCAATATTAGTTCCCATTCCATACACCCTGCACCTTCTTCCGGCACTAACCCGCTCCCAACAGCCCAACCACCCGCCAGCACTCCACACAAAATAAAAAGAGCCGTCCCCCACAAAAGGTTCCAGCTCTCCTACTCCCAATTTGCAATTTTGCTTGAGATAAAATCTATGTATTTTTCGTCCTCCTGGAGTTCGAAGATGATCAATGCCTTTTCCATGTAGCTTTTGGCCTCTTTGATTCTCTTCAGGAGCTCGTAGTTATAGCCAATATGATAGTGAAACTCGCCGATTAAATAGAGGTTATCTTTTTGAATGCAGCCTCGAATGGCTTCGCGGCAGTATTTGATGGATTCGTCGTATCTGCCAAGGCGTGTCAGCGAGCGCGCCATATTATAAGAAATACGGCTGAACAGGGTCTGATCGTTTATGTATGGTAGCAATGAGAGATTTTCTCTTGCGTCTAGGCAGATCTTCATCGTATTTTCATATTCATGCTCTTCGAAAAAAATGGCACCGATGCTTAGTTGCATCTCGATTTCCCGCTCCGACCAAACTTTTGTTGTTTTTTTCGTTAAGCAAATAGCTTTCTGAATCAATTCGATGGCTTTCTTTTTATTGCGGTTTGCTGCGTGTTCATAAATTCCCTGGTACCATAATAGGATTTGCTGGTTTCTATTATTTTGCGTGAATAATGGGTTAGCTTTTTCCGCATCAATTATTTGCTTAATGGTCCTGTAATCCGAATTTCTTCTTGCCTGCTTTAGCTGTTCCGTCACTTCCTGAACATATTCAAATCTTGGTGTCATGCCAATATCAAAAAAATAGTTTACATCCACACCAAGTCTTTGCGAAATTAGATATAATGTAGAGGCATACGGATAGACGTCTCCATTTTCAATTTTACTGATCTGTGCCTGGGTGCAGATTCCTTCTGCTAATTCCCCCTGCGACATTCCTAGAAGCTTTCTTAATTCCTTTATCTTTTTTCCAATCGCTGAGAAGTCCATAACCAACACTCCAAAAATATTCCTATAGTTATATTCTATCAAAGAAAGCCAAGGAAAATGGAAATTTACCCGTATTTTTATGCAAAAAGGGCTAAATATAGCAAATGTCCGAAAATTTAAATTATGATTTAATAGAGATAAGCAAATTCAACTAATCAAAAAGGAGGATAACTGATGAAAAAGTTGCTAAGCCTTATCCTTGTCTGCGGGCTGCTTGTCAGCTTTAGCGTGTTAAGCGGTGCACCTGCAACTGATGGTGATTCCGTTCGTACCCAAGAGCTTCCAACTATTTACTAATCCTTAACTGAATCCTATCCTCTATTTCTGAGCACTTTACGATCGAAAGTGCTCTTTTTTTATTCCTAAAAAAAGTTTTTCAACTTAGGCAATTAGTTCCTAGACAGAAAATAATAGACCAGATACCCTATATAAGGAGCTAAAGCACCAAGGAGCAATAAATACAGCTGAAAATATGCCTAAAGTTATATTTTTATAGATTTTAAGATAAAACCAGCGATTTTCCCGCCATTTTGCTCAAATTTGCCGGTTTTTAAGGAATACAGGGTATTTTCCTTTATGTTTAAATAAGGCTATAAGATTTTATTACTGGTATTCCCTACCAACCCTAATGTGTCCTTAAACGTTAGGAGTAATATCTTTCAATCTCTTTATCACCTCATTTTATGGGGTGATCTTTTTTTGTAAAGGCTGTGTTAAATCTTAATGTTGATAACGCATAAAAATTATAGGAAACCCTATTTTTTTGAGTTTCCTCCATTCTTGTTTAACTAACGTGCCGTTAACTCAATTGGAGATATTTTCAAGTTTTTTATTAAACACACTAATTGAGTGGAA
Organism: Cytobacillus sp. MT66; assembly: GCF_058792595.1. NCBI lineage: Bacteria > Bacillati > Bacillota > Bacilli > Caryophanales > Bacillaceae > Cytobacillus > Cytobacillus sp. MT66. Next base: position 9,019 of record NZ_JBXAFB010000006.1, on the reverse strand, counting down.
GTTCTCTTTTAGGAGGTTATCAATTATTTGCTTCATTACATTTGGTTCTCGTAAGTCCTCATTTTCAAATGTTACAAGTTCATTTATTTTTATCCATTTACTGTCTGTAATTTCATCTTCTTCGAGATTTAAAGAGCCTCCAGTAACTTCACCAATAAAATGAAATAAGATAACTTGATTGTTCGAACTACTTATAAAATTATAAACACCAGTAGTCCCAATCAGGTTGACATCAAACCCTGTCTCCTCTTTAACTTCCCTTCTAGCTGAATAGAGAATGTCTTCACCATATTCGATATGTCCACTCGGAAAATTCCACTTATTAAAAGCAGTAGGTTTATTCTCTCTAATAATCAAGACTTTATCATCACTAAAGATTGAGACACTTGCTACTAAAACAATTCCATTTTGTGACATCCATTTCTCCCCAATTCTTTTCGTATAATTATCAAGATATTTCGTAGCCACACCTTTAAAGCGGTCTATCCATTTCTTCAAACGAGAATGGAGACCATTGACATTTTGAATGTGATACAAGCCCTTGATAACGTGTTTGCCCTTTGCTCACCTTGATAATCAACCAGAACATTTGTTCCAATACTCATTATATCAAGAATTCAGGGGGTATCAAATATGAACATTTACCTTTCACAGAGCCTTTGTAAAAAAAACCGGGACAAGCATTTGTCCCGATTAATGATTCCAATAATTCTGTTTGGTTTTATCGTAGTTAATAAAATACCCGCCGCCAAGGTCAAGCTTATTGCCGCTAATATTGTACACGCGGTAGTGCTCGCCCTTTTTCAGCGTTCTGGATACGCTGCCGTTTCGGTCATATAGCGGGGTGTCACCTTCAATATTGATGGTCCCTTTGTAAAAAGAAACATCAGCATCTCTAGTAATATAGTAGCCGCCGCCCACATAGTAGGCCTTGTCATCAATGCTGTACACTTTTACCAGGTCTCCCGGTACAATCAGACGATGGACGGTACCATCTGGTCTGTATAGCTTAACTCCCGGGCTCTTGATATGAATCCGTCCGATATAGACACTCATCTTGCTGCTGTTGGCTTCAATATAGTAATTGCCGCCGAGATTGTAGTTATTGCCAATTGTTCCGTACACTTGATAGGAGTATCCTCTTTTTAAAATCTTTGCTGTTTTTCCATCCGGGCTGATCAACGGCATATCCGCTTTAAGATACACGGCTGCAGCCGGCAGCTTGGAGTTCCATCCATCTGGTACGTTCGGAATGGACAGGCCAATTTGTGACATTTGGTTGTAATAATCGAGAATCTTCTCTCCGTATCCAGTTCCTGGCACCGCCCAGCGGCCATTCAAATCTGTCCAATAGGGGGCAATCCCTCTTGTTACAAGGTCAAACCGCGGATCGATCTTTTCTGTGACAAGCGGTTCTTTATTGGCGTAGGCCTTAAGATGCTGGATCTGCGCGCGAACTCCCTCTTCAGGTGTATTAAAATAAGCTCCCCGTACGCCGCCGCCAACTGTGCCAATTCCTGCATAGTTATTCTGCTCTGGAACAACATCATTGCCATATTGAAAATAGCCTGTTTCATGAATCGCCTGGGCAAAGGCAATGTCCCCGCGAATTCCTTCCGCTGCCCCAATCCACAAATATAATTCTGCCAATCTATAAATATCGACACCATTTAATTTAGGATCCGAGTTTCTTAATAAAACAAAGTCCCCCATTTGCTTGGAAGTTAATACTGAACTCCCTGAAATTGGCAGCTTGCCATCAGCTGCTTTTGCAGGTAACACAGGAGCTAGTCCTAAAAGCAATGCAAACATAAAAACAAATACCTTTCTCATTTTTCTCTCCTTTGTCCCAATTATTATTCTGTTATTCTATTCTTACATACCTATACCCGTGTCAACAACAAATAAAAATAGGGAACCCTAAAATGGGCCCCCCAATTTTACGAAGATTTAACTTTTGTAACAAAACAGGTAATCACCTTTAAACCGCATGAATACACAGGTTTTGTCCAAAGTATAGTTTACGGATGAGTATATTTTCCATAATTTTTACATTTTCATTACGAGATTTCTAGTTTACAATAAGTAGTGTACACAAGCAATTGAACCCAATCGGTTTGTTGTCTCGTGTGCTTACCTAACTTTTGGAATTGGATGTCACTTAGGTGATGTCTAATTCCTTTTTTATTTTACGTTAAACTTGGCCGTTGATATCCGTTCCAGGCGCTTCGCGCACCTTAGGACGGTTCGGGAGCCTCCGCACAGCGACGCTCCTGCGGGTCTCCCCTGAACACGCTTTTCCCGCAGGAGTCTACGCGCCCTCCACTCCAATCAACTGGTTGTTAAATCAACATTGACCTTTAAACAGTCTTTTATAAAATCACACCCTGAACTTGGTGACGATTTCCTGCAATTCTTGAGCAAGTCGGCTCAAGGACTCCGTGGATGCTGTAATTTCCTCAAAGGAGGCCAGCTGTTCTTCCGATGATGCAGCAACGCTTTGTGATTCATTGGAAGCTTCTTTAGCAACAAGCGATAATTGCTCGACGGCCACTGCCACCTGCTGGGTATTGGCAGAAATCTGCTCAATGGTAGCGGATACTTCTTGAACCTGCTCATTGACGGTGTCAATCGCTGTTGTAATTTTTCCAAAGGCTTCGCCTGTTTGATGGATTACTGTCTTCCCAACAGCTACCTCGTTGGAATTCTTCGTCATGTCCTTATTGACTGTTTCCGTATCGTTTCTAATTTCTTGGATGAGTCCAACAATCTGATCGGCTGATTTCCGTGATTCTTCGGCAAGCTTTCTTACTTCATCAGCAACCACGGCAAAACCTTTACCGTGCTCACCAGCTCTTGCTGCTTCAATCGCAGCGTTTAGCGCCAATAGGTTGGTTTGATCGGCGATACCAGTAATGACGCCGACAATTTTTGAAATCTCTTGTGATCGGATATTGAGCTGCTTGATGGCTGTCATGGTGTTTTGCGTGACATCATCAATGGTATCCATTTGCTGGATTGCCTTTTGCAAGGATTGATTTCCTTCCTCGGACAAAGCCGTGGCTTCTAAGGCAGAATCCCTTACCATCCGTGAAGATTCAGCAATATGAGCAATCCCCTGAGAGATGTCCTCCATGGCAAGGGCATTTTCGTGAGATTTACTCACCTGTGTCTCAGCTCCGCTAGCTACTTCTTGAATAGATGAAGAAATTGTCTCAGTTGCTTCAGTTGCTTGTTCAACTGTCGCATGTAGCTGTTCCGATGCTGCGGCAACCTGTTCGGCACTTCCATTCATTTGCTGAACAATCTGGCGCAAGTTACTCGCCATTCCATTAAATGCTCTAGCCAAGTCGCCAATTTCATCCTTTGATTTCACCTTAATCTCATCCTGGGTTAAATCTCCATTTGCAATTTTTTCCGCCACAATGGCCAGCTTTTTCACCGGTCTAGAAATGATGCGGCTGATGTAATAGGCGATGACAGCCCCGATGATTAAGGCAATTCCAATCAGTACCCCCTGCTGAGTTTGCGTAGCCTTCACAAGCTGATCAGTCTGGCTTCGCACGTAATTTAACTGATCTGTTTGATAATCAATCATTTTTTGCGCCGTTATTTGAAATCCCGTAATAATCGGAGGATCCTCTAATTTAAGGACATGAATATAGTTTTCATTGTTTCTATCCTTTAGATCAATCATGGTCTCTGAAATTTTAATATATCTTTCACTAAATAGACTAAGCTCATTCAGCAGCTGCTTGTCCTCTCTGCTGGTCATCAGCTTCGAAAGCTCTTTGTTCTTTTTGTCATACTCACTCTTAGCCTCATAATAAGCCGTAATTGACTCCTTGTTGCTAAGAAGCAAATAACCCCTTGTTGAAAGCTGAATATTCTTTGACTCCTCGATCAATTCACGGATAAGATTGATTTTCTTCACCTGATCATTCAGCAAATCCTCATATGTATTTTTCGTTGCATTCAGCGAGTATAAAGAAAACCCGGACATGAGCAACAATAAGATGAGAACCGAGCCAAAGCCCAGATACATTTTCTTAATGACGGTAAACTTGAACTTTCCTTTTGAGGCTTTAACAGGCTTTTCTTTCTTTTTGGATTTAACCTGTTTTTTCTTTTTAATAATGGCCATAGGTACACTCCTTCTAATTCATTACGACAAAATTCATCATCTATTACTATTATTTTATATAATTTTACAAAAATTTTATATATTATAGTTAAATTTTACTAAAAAAATTTCAAACTGCCTTCATTCATTTTTATATGCATGAAAAAAGAGCTACCGCAAATTGCGGTAGCTCTTTTGAAGTACAATATATTATTTTGCAACTACGCCATCTTTAACTTGGTTGTTTTTAGCATCTACAAGGTTTGCAGATTTGAATTCAACAGAGATTGCATCAGTTAAGTTGAAGTCTTTAGTTGTTGTGATTGTTAATTTACTGTTTTCTACTTTTGCAGTAGCTGCAACAGCTGTTCCGTTAACTTTTACTGTTACACCGGAAACATCAGCAGCATTTTCTTTAGTAGCAATCGCTTCTGAGAACGCTACTGTGAATTGCTTGCTGTTTACTACAGAAATGCTGTCAGCAACTGGTGCCACATTTTCAGTTAGGCTAATAGTTTTAGATACTTTACCATTTTCAAGAGTATTTGAATCTTTATCAAGTAAAGATGTTGCTTCAAGTACATAAGTACCATCAGCAGCTACAGAACCTTCTGGTAATGTGATTTCAACTGTTGTTCTTGAGTCAACAAATCTTAACTTAGCATTTTCAGACAAAACTTTACCGCCAAGTGTATAGTTAGCTGCAACTAATGCTGAGTCACTCATTTCTTTGTTGAAAGTAACAGTTAGGACATTTCCTGCAACTTCAACTTTAGAAATATTAACGATTGCTTCAGGCTTTACAGGAGTTTGTGCTACTTCAGGAGCAGTTACATTGAAAGTTAAAGTATCTGCTACTTTATTACCGTAAACATCAGCAACTACTTTACCTGCTAGTTCAAACTTATAAGAAGATTTAGCAGTAAAGTTATAGTCAACTGCAAGAACGTTTTCTTCAGTTCCTTCAACTTTGCCGTTGCCATCAACGTCATAACCAAATGTAGTATTATCATCAGTTAAGTTTACTGCTTCTGAAGTTTGGTGTACATTGTCTTTAACTTTTAAAACAAGTTCATCGTCACCTGTTAAGTCTCCAGCTTCTACTTCGTCATTGAAAGAAACTAGAAGTTGTTTGTTATCTTTACTAACAGATGCTGAAACAAATGCTGGAGCTGTTGAATCAGCAGTTAAAGTTGCTTGAGCTTCCACTTTTTCACCTGCATTATTGGCTTTATCTTTAAAGCCTTCAACTGCAACTGTTGCATTTAAGAAGCTAACTCCTTTAAGAACATCTTCTTTTTGTGCATCTAAAACATACTTAGTTTTCTCATTTTCATCTTGAACAAATTTGTCAGCATAGTCTTTTCCATTAATTTTAACTGTTCCTAAAGTAACTTCTTCAGAGAAGTGAAGAGTAACTTTATTGCCAGAAACATTGATAGAAGCAACTGGTTTCACTTCATCTTTCGCTTGTGCAGGGACAGTTACGCTTTGAGAAATAGGGTTAGCTACGTTATCCGCTTTATCAGTTGCACCTACGATATCAACTTTGTATGTTTTGCCAACTTCAAGACCTGAAATTGAAACTGTGTCATTAGAGAATTGAACATCAGTTGCCACACCATTAACTGAAACTGTTCCAGCAGATTTTAGAGGCTCGCTGAATTTAATTACAGCAGTTGCTGTAGTTGCGCCATACTCATAAGTTACATCTGCTACAGCTGGTACTACTGTATCTTTATAAGTGATTGAAGAAACATATTTTGTTGTTTTTACTTTGTTATCTGCTTTTGTTTCGATTGGCTCAACTGTAAAAACTAACTTGTCACCATTAATTACTGTATCATAAGTTAACGTTACAGATTTATTGTCATCTGCAACAGCAACAGCTGGCGCTTGAGTTTGGCCTTCTAAGCTGAATTTTCCTGCAGTTGCATCTTCTTTATTGATTTCTTTATTGAAAGCAACAACTACTTGAGTTGCATTAACCGCACTCACAGACTTAACCTTAGGAGTCAACTGTGCTTCCACTTCTTCAAGGGCCTTAGAAAGCTCAGCTTTCATTTCTTTGTTTTGAACTTCGTTGATGTATTTGTTAGCTTCAGCAACGTGCTTTTCTACTTCTGCTTCGTTGTTCGCTTCTAGAGCTTTGTTAGCAAGGTCTAGTTCGATTTTTACTGTTACTGCATATTTTACGCTGTCGCGAAGATTTTCAGCAGATTTTTTGTAGTTTGCACGGATTTCGTCACGTGTTGTTTTACCGTATACGCGGTCTAATAGGATCGCTTGCTTACGGATTTCTGTAGAAAGGGCATGGTAAGCAGCTTCTGTATCATCATTGATTAGGTTAGCATCAATTTGTTTTTGAAGGTCTGCTTTTTTCACATTGATCTTTTCGCCAGCAGTGATGGCATCGATGTAGTGCATTGTACGATCAATATGAAGATTTACGTTTTGTTCTATGTCAGCTAGGTAGCCAGCTTTTTGTGCTGCTGGTAATTTGTTGATTGCTGCTACAGCGGCATCACGTGCTGCTTTAGCTGCATTGTATTGAGCCCATGGACGTGTAGTTCCATCTGCAGAACCTTCTGTAGAAATAGCCCATTTAAGTACAGTACCAGCGTCTTTAGCTTTTTTCACTAAAGATTGTACGTCGTTAGCCGCAGCGTCAGCGCCTGCAGGAGTTGTTACTACAAATGCGGATGCTGCAATTGCTGATGCACCTAAAACTTTGATTGCTTTCTTTTTATTCAATGGAAAATCCCCCTATAAAAATATTTCATTATTAATCTCTTTTAGTTATGTAAGGATTGTTGTTCATGGCCCCTACGAATATTATCTTAAAATATAATAGAATCTTGTTAAATGCTAAAATTCTTCCAAGGTATCAGCAATATGGATATGCATGTTAATTTTTCCAACATAATTTCCTGAAACCATATTGGTGTATGCGTTTGTTAATAACTGGTTATTCCAGATTTTATAAATTCCTATAACGACGGTGAAAATAATAGACATAACGATCACTAAATTAGTATAATCTTCCTACTAATATAATTAGGTACAAAGATAGACAAGAAGGGTGATCGTATGACAAAGAGCCTAAAGTTTAAAATTTTGCTGATCTTTTCGATGCTGCTTTTGATTTCATGCCTTTTGATTAGTTTGTTTTTTTATCAATCCTCATTTCAGTTAGTGAAGGATTCCGTTGGGAAACAGGAGTCAAGGATTGTCGAACAAGCCGTCTCGATGATTGATATCGGCCGCTATGAAAAAATCACAGTGGATTCCGGTGAAAACGAGTATTACAGAGAATTGCGGGAAAGACTAAACAACTTAAGAGAAATGAACGGCATGACCTATTTGTACACCATGGCACGAGAAAAAAATGGAGATACCTATGACTACTATTATGTTGTAGATGGCATGCCTCTTGATTCCGATGACGCTTCAGCATTAGGGGAAAAAGAAGAGATGATTGATTACTATCCGGAAATGAAGAGAGTTTTTGAAACTGGCGAAACCGAATATCAATTATCTAACGATGAAGAATACGGAGCATTAATATCTATCTATACCCCTATTAAAAATCATTCCGGCGAAGTCATTGGTATAGTAGGTGCTGATATGGATGCTACAGCGGTATACCAAGTGATGGACAAGAATAAGCTGAATATTATTTTGATCACCCTTTCGATTCTAGCAGTCGGGCTCATTGTTGTTTATCTTTTCTCTGTCTATTTAACAAAGCCTTTAATGACATTGACATCACAGGTTAAAAAAGTAGGAAAAGGCGATTTAACCGTAGCCATTCAATCACAACGGAAGGATGAAATCGGTGTATTAACTCAAGCCTTTCAGCAAATGCTGGCTGAATTGAAGTCGGTCATCCAAGCAATCCAAACGATATCAGGTCAGCTGACAGGAACTTCTGATTTGCTGTTAAAAAATAGCGAATGGGCTGGAAAAGCCAGCAATGAAATCGCTGCTTCCATGATGGAAATTTCCGAAGGTTCCTATACACAATACAAAAGTTCAGAGGAAGGAGCTGCGACATTAGAGCAGATGTCCAATGGTCTACAGAACATTGCCGAATCATCCGCTAATGTCTCTAACCTGTCTTCGATCAGCTCCGGACATGCACACGCGGGTAATCAGTGCATTGAAAAAGCAATTGAACAAATGAATGTCATCAATCTATCGGTTGAGAGATCTTCTTATGACATTAAGACACTGGAGCACCAATCGAATGAAATTTCATCCATCATTAATATTATAAGTGACATCTCTTCGCAAACGAATTTACTCGCATTAAATGCAGCGATTGAAGCGGCGCGGGCCGGCGAATCCGGAAGAGGGTTTGCCGTGGTTGCTGAAGAGGTAAGAAAGCTCGCTGAGCAATCTGAGAAATCAGCCAACAGCATTTCAGCTTTGATTACAAAGATGAGAGAGGATACCAAACAGACCGTATCTTCGATGAATGTAGTTGCTGAAAATGTAAAGGAAGGGATTGATGTCGTCTCTGAGGCTGGCAAGTCATTTGCCAGTATTGTAGAGTCCATTCAAAGTGTAGCTTCACATATGAAAGAGGTATCGGTGACATCTGAAGAATTATCGGCCTTTTCAGAGGAAGTAACAGCGGCGGTGATGGAAACAACCGCGATTGCCAGCAAAGCGGCAGAGAGCACCAAACACGCTGCTGATCAAACCGCCGAACAAGAAGGCTATATCACAAATATATCAGGCAATATTTCAGAATTAACGAGCATGGCTAATCAATTAGATCAGCTGGTAAAAAAATTTACTATATAAGAAAAGTAAGAGGCTGGGACAAAACCCTCCTCTGAAATGAAAAAGCCTGTGAAATTTTACAACGAGTAAAATTTCACAGGCTTT